>JAFWPT010000422.1 GCA_017509375.1 Bacteroidales bacterium
AAGTCGGGGCTCTGTTTTTCAGCGACCATGTAGAGAAGTTTATCCCGCCCAAAAAGGGGCGCAGCCATCTACTGCACATAATTCGGGAGATGCTCCAGTTGGAACCAAGTTCCGACGGTACCGATATCTCGGGCGCCCTGCGTTTCCTTACCAACGCCATCAAGAAAAAGTGTACTGCATTCATACTCAGCGATATGATCGATGTAACCCAGGACGGAAGCCCGCGCTACGAGGAGGCTCTCAAAGTGGCGGCCGGCCGTCATGCCATATCGGTAATCAAAGTACACGATCCGCGCGAGCAGGGACTGGTGCCCGTGGGACTGGTACACATCAAGGATGCCGAAAGCGGACGTGCGGCATGGGTCAATACCGACTCCGCCAGGGTCCGGAACGCTTATTCCGAATGGTTCCGTGACCTTTCGCAGAAAGAGGAGAAACTCTTCAACAAGTATCAGATAGACAGTGTAGATATAGCCACCGACCAGGATTATGTGAAAGGCCTGATGGCTCTTTTTGCTCATAAATGAAACTACTCACGATAATATTGGCGGCGGTGATGGACATTATTCCGTCCGGAGATGCTGTCTTGCAGCAGCTCCAGAAGCGGGATTCCATACTGGTCGCCGACCAGCTGCGCTACGGGGTAACCCTGGACGGGGTGGAAGCGGGTACCGCTATCGCCCTGCCGGATTTCAGTGCGGATGGCAACGATACGCTTACCATTATCGGCGGCTGGCAGCTGGACACGCTTGTACGCGGGAAAGAGGTCCGTTCAAGGGATGCCAAATCCGCCTCCAAGATTTTGCTCAAGCCTTTCAGCCTGAGGGCATCCATCGTCATTGCCCCGTTTGAAGAAGGCCGTTACGTACTTCCCGACATACCGGTTATCAAAACATTCGGAGACAAAGCGGATACTCTGGTTTTCAAAGGTTTGGAAATGGAGGTAAAGACCATGCCTGTGGATACCGCCACCTTTGTCATACATGACATCAAGGGCCAGATAAAATATCCAGTCACTTTCAAGGAAGTGCTTCCGTGGATAGCCGGAGGCCTGCTGCTGGCTGCCCTGTTGCTGGTGCTCATACGGGCTATCTCCAAAGCCCGGGAGCGCAAGGCGCAGGAAGGCAAACCCAAGGACCCTGCGTACGTGGTGGCGTTGAGGGAGCTGGAGAAGTACCGTTCCAAGCATTATTGGGCTCCGGACAAGCAGAAGAGTTTCTATTCCGGTATCACCGATGCCCTCAAGTTCTATATGGACGACCGCTTCGGGGTTGATGCTCCGGAAATGACCACCGCCGAGCTGTTCGACGCCCTGAAGGGGGACAAGGACATTACGCCGGAGATGTTCGGCTCGCTCAAGGACCTCTTCGAACGGGCGGACTTCGTAAAATTCGCCAAGCATTTGGCCACCGACGAGGAGAACGCGGAAGCCCTGCCCCTGGCGGTACGCTTTGTGACCAGTACCTATCAGGCTGATATTGAGAAAGAAGCAAGCGGACAGGAGGCCGCGGGTGACTGATGTTTTTCGAATATCCTAAACTCCTCTGGCTTCTGGCGCTTCCGGTGCTGCTCCTGCTTCACTATCTGTGGATGGAGCTTCGCGGACGCCGTCCTCATCTGAGGGTGAGCACCTCTGCGCCATGGCTTAAGGGCGGCAGCACCGTGCTGGCCGTGCTCAGGCATCTTCCCTTTGCCCTTCGCATTGCAGCTATAGTGCTGATAATAATTGCGATAGCGCGTCCGCGCTCCAGTACTGAGATAGAAAAGATAGACACCGAAGGCATCGATATTGTGCTGGCGATGGACGTTTCTACCAGTATGCTCGCCCGGGATTTCAAGCCGGACCGCATCAGCGCCGCCAAAGATATAGCTATAGAGTTCATCGCCGAAAGACCTTCGGACCGCATGGGCATAGTAGTCTTTGCCGGTGAGAGCTACACACAGTGCCCCCTCACTACGGACCGGGCTACGCTCATCAACCTGATGAAAGAGGTGCAGACGGGTCTGATCGAGGATGGAACCGCTATCGGAAACGGCCTTGCTACGGCGGTTGCCAGGATGAAAGATTCCGATGCCAAAAGCCGTGTGGTCATCCTGCTTACCGATGGAGTAAACAACTCCGGAGAAGTATCGCCGCAGACAGCTGCGGAAATTGCAAAGACCTATGGCATACGTGTTTACACTATCGGTGTGGGGGCGAACGGCATGGCTCCTTATCCGGTTATGACCCCTTGGGGCATGGATATACAGCAGATGAAGGTGGAGATTGACGAGAAGCTGCTGCAGGAGATTGCCGACGTTACCGGAGGGCGGTATTTCCGTGCCACCGACAACACCAAACTGTCGGAGATCTACTCCGAAATCAACCAGATGGAAAAGGCCCGCACCACCATCGACAGTTTCCCCGTGTACAAAGAATTGTTCGGCAGGTACGCTCTGGCGGCTTTGGTCTGCCTCTTGATGGAGTTACTTGTACGCTTAGCTATAAGGAGGATGCCGTAATGTTGTATTTTGCTTCTCCTGAATATTTCTGGCTCTTGCTGCTGGTGCCGCTTATTCCGGTAGTTTACGGAATACTGCGTTCGCTTCGCAGGCGCCGCATCCGCCGTTTCGGCGACGAAAACCTGGTGCGTGAACTCATGCCCTCGTGGTCCCGTTCAAAGGGCTGGGTACGCATTGTACTTTTCACTTTGGGCTTCCTGTGCTTCGTCGTAGGCCTTGCCAGGCCGCAGATGGGGGCCAAGCTCAAAGAACACGAGACCAAGGGCGCCGAGATAATGATTTGCCTGGACGTGTCCAACTCCATGCTGGCCGAGGATTACTCCCCATGCCGCCTGGACAGAGCCAAACTGGCCATTTCAAGGGTGGTGGACAAGCTTCAGGGCGACCGTATCGGCTTGATTATATTCGCCGGAACTTCCTTCGTGCAGCTGCCCATCACGACGGACTATATTTCCGCCAAGATGTTCCTCGGGAACATCAATACCGAATCTGTGCCGGTGCAGGGCACGGCTATTGGCGAAGCCATACTCACGGCTGCCAAGAGCTTCAGCGCCCAGAGCGAAAAGAGCCGGGCAATCATTATCATCACGGACGGTGAAAACCACGAAGACGATGCCGTGGATGCAGCAAAACAAGCCGCAGAGCTCGGCATCAAGATATACACCATCGGTGTAGGGTCCCAGCAAGGCCAGCCCATTCCGGTGAACGGCGAACTGCTCAAAGACAGTGAAGGCAACATAGTGGTGACCCGGTTGGATGAAGGGACTCTGAAAAAAATCGCGGCTGAGGGCGGCGGAGCCTATGTTCACGCCGGCGGCGAAGAATTCGGCCTGAACCCCATAATCGACGACATCAAGAAGATGGATGCGGAAAAATACAATTCCATCGTTTTCGAAGACTTCGATGAACAATATATGTATTTCTTCGCCGCGGCATTATTGTTTTTCGTGCTGGAGATGCTTGTCGGCGAACGCAGGCACAAAAGGAGACTGTTCGAATGAAAAAGTTGATATATACCATCTTGGCTCTGTTGCTTAGTTACTCCTGCGTCTTTGCCCAGGCCGACAAGAGGGAAGTGCGGGCCGGCAACCGGAAGTTCGGCAAGCAGAACTGGAAGGAAGCTGAAATCGATTATCGCAGGGCGGTGGTGAAAGACTCCCTTTCGCTTGCCGGCTCATACAATCTGGCCTCTTCCCTGTATCGCCAGGAAGATTGGGACGGTGCTGGAAAAGCCTTGGAACGGCTTAAGGGAGTGGCTCCGGCCAGCTCTCACGCAGCCGACTGGCATTACAACAGCGGGGACGTAGCCCTGCAGAAAAAGGACTACGCAGCTGCGGTGAAGGCATTCAGGGAGGCCTTGCTGCTGCATCCCGATGACATGGATGCCAAGGAGAACTACATCTATGCCAAGAAGATGCTGGAGAACCAGCAGAATGGTGGCGAAGGGCAGAACGACCAGCAGAATCAAGACCAGCAGAATCAAGACCAGCAGGATCAGCAGAACCAGCAGAACCAGCAGGATC
>JAFWPT010000423.1 GCA_017509375.1 Bacteroidales bacterium
CTTTCAAGACATAGATTTTACGCTTGTGCCCGATTATGCCGCATCCGGGGAGATGTTCAGGGACTGCTGTTTTCTGGGGTGCCGTCTCCCCCACATAATGCAAATGAACCTGGGCCCCGGTTGCTCGGTCTTTCCCAGACTGAATTTCGCCTACAACGCATTCAGGAGTGAACTATACGACGGTGAAAGCCTTTATGAGGGATTCGATCCTGCCCATGAAGATTCTTTTGAAAGCTGCTTCGACACCATTGTCTATAAAGATTATATCATGCGCGGTAAAGAGGCCAGGGATATCATAGATACTCTCGGCCGCTCCATGCATGATCACTCAATCGGAGACGCAATGGGAGATTTTCTTGCCCGTTATGACGAGAGGGATATCGTAGCCGTGATGGGAGGACATGCGGTCAAGCGCACCGACCCTTCGTTCCGTGAGGTTTCATTAATCAGTAAAGTTCTTACTGAAAATGGCAAGCTGATGTGTTCCGGAGGCGGTCCCGGCGCCATGGAAGCCACACATTTCGGAGCGTGGATGGCAGGCCGTACCGTAGAAGAACTGGATGACGCTTTGTCCATGCTTTCCATCGCTCCCACTTTCAGGGACAACGGCTGGCTCGGCTCTGCCTTTGCAGTCCGCAGCAAATATCCCCGGAGGGAAGAATATCGCAGCCTGGGCGTTCCTACCTGGTTTTATGGGCATGAGCCGGCAACTCCCTTCGCTTCCGAAATAGCGAAGTATTTCCAGAACAGTGTGCGGGAAGATATATTGCTGACCATAGCTAAAGGAGGCATCATCTACTCCCCCGGTGCTGCCGGCACACTTCAGGAGATATTCCAGGATGCCGCCCAAAATCACTATGAGACCTTCGGTTACGCTTCTCCCATGGTATTCCTCGGCAAGCAGTTCTTTACGCAAGAGGTGCCGGTTTATCCCTTCCTGCAGGAGATGATGGAGCGAGGGCGCTACAAGAACCTCATCCTCTCGCTTGCGGACACTCCCGACGAAGCCGTATCCGCCATTCTCTCCTTTGGTGGAAAGAAATAGAATGAGCTCAAGCAATACTCAAGATAATTATTAATAAACAACAGATAATCCAATGAATACAAAAGAACAATTTGTCATCACCATCAGCCGCGAACTGGGGTCCGGCGGCCGTACAGTCGGCCGTAAACTTGCGGAAAAACTCGAGGTTCGTTATAGCGACAAAGAACTCATCAAAGCCTTGAGGGACAAGTTCAACCTTACTCCGTCCGGCATTGAACGCCTCAAGGGAGAAAAGAAGAGCTGGCTGGCAGATTTCATCAAAATTGCCGCACCGTATCCAAAGGCGGACGTATTCAATGACAACAACACTGTCCTGGAATACCGGCCGGATGTCACGACCGATGACGTATTCACTGCCGAAAAGGAAATCCTGACTGAACTGGCTGCCGAGAGTTCTTGCGTAATTGCCGGACGTTCAGGCTTTTTTGTATTCAAAGACCATCCTAACAAGTTGGACGTCTTCATCACCGCATCGCGCGGAAACCGCATCAGGAGGGTTATGGCAAAGCAGGGCTTAAATGAAGAACTTGCAGCTGAAACCATCGACAAGGTTGATGCGCAGAGAGACAATTATGTAAAGCGTTACACCGGAAAAAGCAGGTATGATGCACGCAATTATGATTTGTGCCTGAATGCGGACAATCATAGCGAGGACGAATTGGTGGATATCATTCTCAAATACATAGGGAACTGAATATGATTCTTTTCAGGTGCGACTACGCAGAGGGGGCCCATCCCGCGATTCTCAAGAGACTTGCGGAAACTAACTTTGAGCAGCTTGACGGGTACGGCAGCGATGCTTATACCGCAAGCGCCAAGCGCAAGATTCTGGCGGCTTGCGCTTGCCCTGACGGAGAA
>JAFWPT010000424.1 GCA_017509375.1 Bacteroidales bacterium
GGGGTATTTCGGCCTCCGGCCGGTCGCTTCCAGCGACTTTTTACTTTTCTTCGAACCAGCCACGGTGCTTTTTATTCACCGCCTTCTTCAATAAATTTTGTAAGCAGCACAAAATCTTCAACTCCCAGCCTCTCTGCCCGCAGGTCCAGCATCTGCGCAACCTCGTCCGGCGGAGTTGAAGCAAGCGGCTGAAGCAACGGCTTGAGTGCGTTTCGCAGGGTTTTCCGCCGCTGGTTGAAAGCCGTCTTCACCACCATCTTGAACAGTTTCTCGTCGCAGCCGAGTTTCTCCCGGAAATTGCGCGTCAGACGGATTACTGCAGACTGCACTTTGGGCGGTGGTGCGAAGGCGCCAGGGCCTACCGAGAAGCAGTACTCAATGTCATACCACGCCTGAAGCAGCACGCTCATGATGCCGTAGGTTTTGCTACCAGGCTTTTCAGCAATGCGTTCGGCCACTTCTTTTTGTATCATACAGACCACTTCCGGAACCCTGTCCTTGTCGTCCAGTATCTTGAAGAATATCTGCGAGGAAATGTTGTACGGAAAATTGCCTATGATGCAGTAAGGCCCCTGAAACACGCGGTGCATATCGAGCCGCAGGTAGTCAGCCTGGAGCAAGCGTCCCTGCATGCCGGGGAAGTGGGTGAGAAGGTAGCCTACGGACTCTCCGTCCAGCTCCACGGCTTTCAGCTCTATGTCTCCACGCTGCAGCAGGTACTGGGTGAGTACACCCATTCCAGGGCCTATCTCGAGGACCGGCTGACGCCGGTCTCCGACTACTATCCCCCGCTGCTTCGCAGCTGCCCCCAAGGGCACGGGGGGCGTTCCCCCCGAAACCCCCTGACGCCGGTCTTCGACCTCTTCTTCAGGGAGGAGGGCATCGACGATACGCCTGGCGATAGCCTGGTCGCAGAGGAAATGCTGCCCAAGGGCTTTCTTTGCACGGACTTCCATAAGCTATCCCAATTTACCGGCAAATCTGGCGGCCAGATCCAGGAAAGCCTGAGCGTCGGGACGGGTACCGAGCGCTGCCGGCTCACCGCAGTCGCCGCTCTCCCTGATACCCTGTACCAGAGGGATACGGCCAAGCAGTTCGATGTCCAGGTCCTTCGCCATCCTGGCCCCGCCGTCCTTGCCAAAGATATAGTATTTCTCTTCTGGATGCTCTGCAGGAGTGAACCACGCCATATTTTCTATAAGGCCGAAAATGGGACGGTTGATGTTCTTGTTGCGGAACATGGCAGCCCCCTTCTCCACATCGGACAAGGCCACCTCCTGAGGTGTAGTAACCAGCAAGGCACCTTCCATCGGGATCTCCTGCAAGAGGCTGATATGGATGTCGCCGGTTCCCGGAGGCATATCTACGAGCAGGAAATCCAACTCTCCCCACTTTACCTGCAGAATCATCTGTTTCAATGCGTTGCTGGCCATAGGGCCGCGCCATATCAGGGCCTGTCCGCGCTCCGCGAAATAACCAATGCTCATCCACTTTACGCCGTATTTCTCCAACGGAATGATAAGTTCCTTTCCGTCAATCTCTTCGGCCATAGGCTGCCGGCCTTCGGTACCGGTCATCAGCGGCACGGAAGGACCGTACACGTCGGCATCGGCAAGGCCAACTTTGTAGCCCAGCCGGGCAAGGGCGCAAGCCAGGTTCACCGCCACCGTGGATTTTCCCACGCCCCCCTTGCCGGACGCAACTCCCACGATATGACGGACATAACGCAGACACTCGGTATCGAATTCCACCCCCTTCTTTTTAGGGGCCGCTTCTTCAACTACCACGGTCTTCACTTCGGCGGAAGCCACTCCGCCACGTATCAAGGCGGCACGGGTGGCTCCTATGAGATACTCCGACAGCGGGTCCCGGCGCTTGGGAAAAGCCAGTGTAACGACGACCGTCGTTACACTGGTGTCACTACCATCAATCTGCTCGAAGCTTACATTTTGCACCATGCCAAGGTCCACTATGTCACGGTCGCCGCGGGCAGGGTGACGGACTTCGCGGAGCAGATTCAGTATTTCTTCTTTGGTCATTCGCGAACGATCCTCATTTCGTCCAACAGATATCCGGCGCCGCCGAATTTGTCCATCATCAGCAAAACGTAGCGGATGTCCACGCAGATACAGCGCTGGAGGCTCGGTTCGAACATCACGTCGCTGCTCATCGCCTCCCAGTTGCCGTCGAAAGCAAGTCCTATGAGATTGCCGTCAGCGTCCATAACCGGGCTGCCGGAATTGCCTCCGGTAATGTCCAGGTTGGTAAGGAAGCAGGCAACTACCTCGCCGTCGGCATTGGCATACTGTCCGAAGTCCTTGGTCTCATATATTTCCTTGAGGCGGGCAGGTACGCGGAACTCGTAATCGTCGGGATTTTCCTTCTCCATTACGCCCTTCAGAGTCGTATAGTATTTGTAAGCAACGCCGTCCTTGGGTTCGTAACCTTTGACAGTACCGTATGTAAGGCGGCAGGTCATATTGGCATCGGGGTATGAAGGCTCGCCCTTGCGCCACTCCAGCAGGCTGGCGCCGTATGCCTTGGATGCGCCTGCTATGTCGGCACGGGCTTTCATAAACAGCTCACGCATGGAGCCGGTAGCAGACAGCACGGCGGTACCGAACTGCACGGCAGGGTCGGCGGCCAGCAATTTGTCGGTGATGGGCTTGGAGAGAAGCTTCTCCTCCGATGTAAATATGCTCTTCTTGAACATGTTATCCACGAATTTCCGGGTGTCCATGGTCAAGATGCTCTTGCCCTTCAGCTTGATTGCCTCTTCCGGCTTCACGTTGGCCTTGTAGAAATCTATCATGGCAACCGCCACATCACGGTCCACATCGGCGTTATAGTTTTTGTACTCATCGCCAAGGAACTTAATGGCCATATCTACGGCTTCCTTCTCATCTACCTCGGCATTGGGGTCAGCCTTCTTGGCGTTTCTTGCCATCTCCAAAGTACGGCTTACACTGAGAGCGAAGCTGACCAGCTCGATGCGGCCCAGACTCTCCTGAATCAGTGTGGCGGAACGACGAGGTCCGGCGTTATTGCTGACGCACTCCGCAATCTTCTCTATGGCACCGCCGTAAGCCTCCTGGCGAGCGGGATCGGCCGCGATCCAGGCCTCCAGTTCCTGCTCTTTCTGCTTCTCCCTCGGGATGATTTGAAGGGACTCGAACGCCTCCTTCATTCCTATCCACTTCTTCCAGCCGTTGGCGGAGCCGGAGTACTTGCTGGCGTATTGAAGACCCACTTTTTCATCTGCCCTCATAGCCTTCCAAAGCACTTCCTGACGCACTCCGCGGGCGGCAATGCGGATGTTGTTGGTCTCCAGCATATCCTCCAGCTGGGCTGCGGTCTGGAAACGCTGGGTGCTTCCGGGATACCCCATAATCATGGCAAAATCCCCTTCCTTCACGCCCTTGAGCGAAACGCCGAGGAACTGACGGGGCACCATAGGCACGTTTTCCGGAGCATATTCGGCAGGCTCGTTGTCGGGGCCGGCATATACACGGAAACAAGAGAAGTCGCAAGTGTGACGGGGCCACATCCAGTTGTCGGTTTCGCCGCCGAATTTGCCGGAAGATGCCGGCGGAGCGCCCACAAAACGCACGTCACGGTACACTTTGGATACAATCAGGTACTTCACGTTGTCGTTATAGAAACTGCTCACCCGCACGTCGCAGTTGGGATTCTGCTCGCGGGCTTCCTTGATGAGGTCGACAACTTTAGCACCGGCCTCTATGGCATCGGTAACATCGGTCATACTTTGCAGGAAGCGGACCGTAAGGTCGGGAACCGGCAGTTCTTCTTCGCGGGATTTCGCCCAATAACCGTTTTCCAAATAGTTGTGTTCGGTGCTGGAGAGCGACTGGATGGCACCGTAGCCGCAGTGATGATTGGTAAGCAGCAGACCGGAACCGGACACGATTTCTCCGGTACAACCGCCGCCGAACTGCACGATGGCATCCTTGATTGAAGAATTGTTGATGCTGTAGATCTGCTCGGGGGTAAGACGGGATCCGAGGTTTCGCATAGCCTCCGAGTTCATCTTTTCCAGCAGGGGCAAAAGCCACATTCCCTCGTCGGCACTAAGCGACACAGGGAGCAAAAGCATTGCGCTTGCAAGCGCTGGCAAAATACGTTTCATATTAAAATAATGTTGGTTCTAATTCTTTGGGGTGAAAGGACTTACGATGTTCCGGAGTATATCCGAGAGACTTTATCGCCCGAATATGCTCAGGGGTGGGATAACCGGCGTTGTGGTCCCAACCATAACCTGGATATTCCCTGGAAAGCTCTTCCATGCGTTCGTCCCGCCAGGTCTTGGCCAGGACTGATGCCGCAGCTATGCTGGCATAGATAGCATCACCGTGCACGA
>JAFWPT010000425.1 GCA_017509375.1 Bacteroidales bacterium
CTACCGAAATGGAGCGGTATATCGAAAAACGGTATCCGAAACCCGCCAACGCACGCATTCCGGATTCGTGCAGGGATGATGTAGGAAAAGTCAGTGCAGCGGCGGCTTGGAAGACGAAACCATCGGAGTGCAAGCCTGACGGACACCACTTCCCTCTTAGTTCCACAGGTACTATCCAGCGTCTTGAATAAACCCCCAGGAGACCCGAGCCCAAAGAAATGTTCCATTTGTCAAACAGGTCCACCCCGCCGAAGGCCATCACTGCCCCGTTGCTGTAGAAACAGCCTGCGGCTGAATCATTCACTATACGGTAGCCCTCATTGCATATAAAGTTGTGCTGGCTGGTTTTTAGGATGGTCGCAGTATACCCCCATTCCAGTCCGTAACTTATACGGGGCTGCCATGCCCGGAGCAAAGCAGCCTGCATCAGCAAAAAGACGACCAGGAACAGCTTTTTCATCACAGTTTGAACAAAAAAGTCAGCTGAGGATACCACAATTGCAGCAATCCATTGGTATAGATGCTCAAGCTGGTGGCATTGTAGGTCTTCTCGTTTTCGTTCCGGCGCATGTGGATGCCGGCGTCGAGGGCAAAAGAAAGGTCCATAGCGATTCTCTTCCCGAAGTCGAAACGGCAGCCTGCGTCAGCGCTCAAGGCCAGCATAAAGCCGCTGTTGCCTCCAACCAGGGAAGTAAAGTCGAACCACCGCCCCTTATCATGGTCATGGACATAGCCTGCGGATATGCCGGGGCCGATGTAAAAGACCATTTCAAAGTCGTTCTTATACAGTTGCTGCAGCACATATTGCCTTGAAACATTCATACGGAACCCGGGATAAAGGCAGCGCCCGGTAGGGACGCCGTATATATCGACAAACGCGGTGACCGAATGGAATATCCCCTCCCGTTCAGAAAAGCGCAACTGTGCCCCCAAGCCCTTCGGCGAATTAAAAAAACCGGCTTCCTGGGACGCAAGAGGCAAGGAAAAAGCCACCGACAGGCACAGAAAGAGGATTTTATGATAGACACGTTGCACATTACGAAGGTAGAGAAAACTTTGAATATTTGCAATAAAAAAGCTATCTTAGCAATCTAAAACCGCGTTAACTTATGGCTGTTGAAATCAAAAAAGTTCAGACTCGGAAAGAACTCCGGCAGTTTGTGAATTTCCCTGAAATCCTATATAAGAATAACCCTTATTACATACCGCCCCTTGTATTTGACCAGATGGATACGCTGGATCAGGAGAAAGGCGCAGCACAAGAGTTTTGCAAATCCGCTCTATATATCGCATACAAGGACGGGAAGCCGGCCGGGAGAGTCGCAGCTATCGTAAACTTCAAGGCGAACCAACAATGGAACCATAAAGAAGTACGCTTCGGGTGGTATGACTTTATCGATGATGCGGAAGTCTCTTCAGCACTGATGGACAAGGTATATGAGTTTGGCCGGGAATATGGAATGGAGTCTGTGGTCGGGCCACTCGGTTTCACCGATTTCGACCCGGAGGGCATGCTCATCAGCGGTTACGACAGGCTCAGCACCATGGCTCTCATATACAACTATCCTTATTACAATGAGCACATGGAGAAAATGGGTTTCTCCAAGGATACGGACTGGATCGAATATAAGGTATTTATCCCGGAAGAACTGCCAGACCGCCTCACTCGTATTTCCAAGATTATCCAGCAGCGGTGCAACGTTCACATGCGGCCTCTGACACGGAAAATCATCCGTGAGGAGAACTACGGGCTGAAGGTTTTCAAACTCATCAACGAGTGCTACAAAGACCTCTACAACTTTACAGTCCTGCCAGATGAAATGGCTAAAAAATACCTTGATTTCTACTTGAGTATATTGGACCTAAGGTATTTATCCATGGTCGAAAACGACAAGAATGAGTTGGTTGCATTCGGTATCACCATGCCATCCATTGCCAGGGCGCTCCAGAAGAACCGCGGCAAGCTTTTCCCCTTCGGCTGGTGGCCTCTGGTAAAGTCAATGTTCCTCAAGCACGAAGAAGGCGTAGAGATGCTGCTGGTGGGAGTGCGCCCGGATTACCAGAACACAGGCATCAATTCCCTGCTGTTTGCCGACCTCTTCGAGAAGTTCCATAAATGGGGAGTGAAGTGGGCCGAAACCAATGCCGTGCTGGAAGACAACCTGAAGAATCAGGGGCAGTGGAAAGACTTCGAACACGAATGTGTAAAGCGCCGCCGTTCTTATATCAAAGCTCTCGAGAAATAGATTTATGCGTCCTGAAGATTCCGCCAGTTTTCCTTCTGTACCGCTTCCTGAAAGAATGCGGCCGCGGGATTTGTCGGAATATGTAGGCCAAAGCCATCTGGTGGGTCCCGGCTGCATACTACGCAACATGATTGACAGCGGGAACCTGTCTTCGTTTATCTTGTGGGGGCCTCCCGGAGTCGGAAAGACGACCCTGGCCAGTATCATCGCACACACCCTGGACCGCGAATTCTATACTCTTTCAGCAGTGAGTTCCGGAGTAAAGGATGTGCGCGACGTGATAGACAAGGCCAAAAACAAGTCTCTATTCTCATCTGCGGCTGCTCCGGTGCTGTTCATCGACGAGATTCACCGTTTTAACAAAGCCCAGCAAGACGCTCTTTTGGGGGCAGTAGAATCGGGAACCGTAGTGCTGATAGGCGCCACCACGGAGAACCCGTCCTTCGAGGTCATCACTCCCCTACTGTCCCGTTGCCAGGTTTTCGTACTCAAATCTCTGGAAGCGGCAGACCTGAAGCGGCTGCTGGAACGTGCCCTTACTACTGATACGGAACTTAAGCGGCGCAAAATAGTCCTTAAAGAGGATGCCGCACTTCTCCGGCACAACGGCGGAGATGCCCGTAAGTTACTGAATATACTGGAAATAGTAGTTGAAGCTACACCAGCAGGAAAGGATGGTTCAATTATCATCGACAACCAGAGCGTGAGTTCCTGCCTGCAGGAAAACCTGGCCATTTACGACAAGGGGGGCGAAATGCACTACGACATCATTTCCGCGTTCATCAAGTCTGTCAGGGGCTCGGACCCCAACGCCGCGGTCTATTGGATGGCCAGAATGCTTGCCGGCGGTGAAGACCCCCTCTTTATCGCACGCAGGCTATGCATACTTGCCGCCGAAGACATCGGACTTGCAAACCCCAACGCACTTCTGCTTGCAGACGCCACTTTCCGCATCGTACATTCCATCGGAATGCCGGAGGCCAGGATTCCTCTTAGCGAATGTGCCGTGTACCTTGCCTCTTCTCCCAAAAGCAATTCAGCGTATATGGCGATTGAGGGGGCTCTTGCAGCAGTTGATGAGGATAAAATGGCGCCGGTGCCGCTATACTTGCGCAATGCACCTACCTCCCTGATGAAGGAACTGGGCTATTCCGACGGCTATCTGTACGCTCACGATTTCGAAGGACACTTCGTAGATCAGGAATTCATGCCGGAGGGACTTAAAGGCCGGGCTTTCTACGCACCCCAGCCTAATGCACAGGAAGACAAATTGAAAGCCTACCTTCAAGCCTGCTGGCCAAAGTATTATACCAAAGAGAAATGAATGTTATCAAAACTGATATCGAAGGCTTGCTCATAATAGAGCCGAAAATATTCACGGATTCACGGGGATACTTTTTTGAATCTTTTTCCCAGCGGGATTTCGAAGCCGCCGTGGGCCGGGTGCAATTTGTACAAGATAATGAAAGCTGCTCGTCTTACGGAGTTGTCCGAGGCCTACATTTTCAGAAGCCCCCTTATACCCAGGCAAAGCTTGTACGCTGTGTCCTTGGAACAATACTGGACGTAGCGGTTGACCTGAGGAAAGACTCCCCGACGTTTCTTCAGTATATGAGAATAGAGCTGAGCGGTGACAATCATCGTATGCTATACATACCTAAAGGCTTCGCACATGGATTCTCCGTGCTTAGCGAAAAAGCCGTTTTCCAGTATAAATGCGATGAGTTCTATCACCCTGAATCAGATTCCGGCATACAAATCGCCGATCCCCGGCTGGGCATCGACTGGGGCATCCCGAAAGACCGGATGATTATTTCCGACAAAGACAGGCTTCGCAAGTGCTTCAGCCCGGAAGACGCACTTTAATACTCCCGTTCTCCGAATATCGCCGTGCCGATGCGTACGATGGTGGCACCATATTCCAAAGCTATGCGCCAGTCGCCCGACATACCTATCGAAAGTTCACGGAAATCCTCATACTC
>JAFWPT010000426.1 GCA_017509375.1 Bacteroidales bacterium
CCAGCAAGGAATTCGCCGCCGTGAACTACGGACCCTGGAACCGCATCGACGGACAGAGTTTCGTGGAAGGCTGGGGAGAAAGGCCACTGGGGGCGAATTTCTACCCCTCAGACATGAGCGCCGAAGAGTTCGCCGGTTGGGACAATCCTCTCAAGAACAGCCCCTACACCATGGTGACACGCGCTGCCGACGGCAGCCTCCAGGCCGTCTGGTATCACGAGATGTTCAAGGACGAGATTGCCAAGATAGCCTCGCTCCTTACCACCGCAGCCAACTACACCATCAAGCCCAGCGTACGTGAGTACCTGCTCGCCAAGATAGAGGGTCTCCAGAGCGACGATTACTACAACAGCGACCGCCTGTGGCTTTCCATGGACGACAGCAAGATGGATCTGGTAATAGGTCCGCAGGAGACCGAAGACGACCGCCTGATGGGCATCAAGGCCTCCTACGAGTCCTACGTGCTGCTGAAAGACCTCGAGCTTACTGCCTCCATCAGCAATTATACCTCATTGATTCCGCAGCTTCAGGCCAGCCTGCCCTGCGACCCGGCCTACAAGTCGTTCCATCCTGGAGAGGCGTCTACAATCTACGCCTACGATGCAGTGTACTGCGCCGGAAGCGCGAATGCCGGCATCAAGAAGATTGCAATCAACCTGCCCTACGACATACGCGTACAGCAGGAAATGGGCACCCGTACCGCCCTGCTGAACAATGTCATCAACGCCAAATACTCCAAGATAATCCTTCCTGCCGGCCGTCTCCTGCTCGCAAATGAGCACACCAAGAACCTCGACCATCTGGCATTCTTCTGGAATACCGCCATGCGCGAGGTAGCCCACGGAATAGGCGTAAAAGAGACTGTCAACGGCCGCGGCACCGTAAACGAAGCCCTCGGAGAAGAGGCCCTGACAATTGAGGAACTCAAAGGCAACGCCCTGGGTCTCTACCTCGACCTGCAGCTGATCGGCTCCAAGCTTATGGATCCCCTCCTTACACGTGAAGACGCCATCAGCACCTTTGTCATCAGCCTGATCCGCTCCTCCCGCTTCGGCGAGGCTTCCGCCCTCGGACAGGCCAACATCATATTGTATAACTTATTGAAGGAGAGGGACTCCTTCAGCATAGACCGAAACGGACACTACCAGATTGACTTCGAAAAAGCCGAGAAGAGCATAGCCGAGATTGCCGGCAAGATCCTCACCACCCAGGCTACCGGCGACCGCGACGCCGCCCGCAAGCTGATTGAGGACTACGGCAGCACCTCCGAATCGCTCCGCTTCGACTTCGCTGCGCTCCAGCGCGCCCGCATCCCCCTGGATGTACGGCTTCAGTTCGTCTGGTAAGGCGCACACCACATTTAATGAAAGTACTTTTTATCTGCAATAACGCATTCAATCCGGGAAACGGACTCAGCGTATCCGCCCTGACCACTGTGAAAAACCTCAAGAGCCACGGAGTGGACGCCCGTCTTATGGCCGTACGCAACGACGACCCACAGGGGCAGCAGCCCGACTTCCCTCTTGAGCATTTCATTTTTCCTGTTTTCGAGCCCATTATCAAGGCCAACGGCTTCTGCTATGCAAAAGTGGACAAGAAACGCATCAGGGAGGCGATCCAATGGGCTGACGTAGTGCAATTCGAGGAAGCGCTGTTCCTGGAGACGGCTGCCGTGAAGATTGCCCGCAGCATGGGCAAAGCCTGCGTAGCTACATTCCACCTCTATCCGCACAATATCATGGCGAACCTGGGCTTCTCCAAGCGTTCGTTCGTTAACGACATTCTGATGCACAACTGGAACACTATGCTTCTGGACAAATGCTCCGACATCCAGTGTCCCACTGAAGAGGTTCGCCGCTATCTTGAGGCAAAAGGCACAAAAGCCCGCCTGCACGTTATTTCCAACGGACTGAAGATTGAAGGGGAAGCCAGGGCCAATACCCCAGGCCTGGATGCCTCTTACTATGATATCCTGTGCGTAGGCCGCCTGGCACGCGAAAAGTCGCAGGACACTCTGCTCGACGCCATGCGGCACAGCAAGTACGCAGGCAAGATACGGCTGCATTTCGCGGGCAACGGTCCCATGGCCGCCAGATACAGGAAGATGGCGGACAAACTGGTGAAGGACGGGGTGCTGAGCGTAGCTCCCGATTTCAACTTCTACAGCCGGGAGGAACTGAAAGCACTTTCCCGCAAAGCCTATCTGTATGTCCACTGCGCCTGGGTGGAAGTGGAAGGCCTGTCGTGCCTTGAGGCCATCAAAGAAGGCGCCGTACCCGTAATAGCCGAGGGAGAGCTGATAGGCACTCCGCAGTTTTCGCTGACCGAGCGGAGCTTGTATCCGGTGTTTGACAGCAAGGCCCTTGCCGGACGCATAGACTGGTGGATAGAGCATCCCGAAGAAAGGGACCGCTACAGCCTCCTGTACGCCCAATCTGTGAGCAAGTACGACGTGGAAAATTCTATCGAATCCCTGATACGGATGTACAAGACGGCTTTAAATGCGTAGGATAAAGCAATTGGTCCTTTGGGTTCTGGCTCTTTGCACAAGCGTCCCGCTTTTGGACTCCTGCGCCAACGCCCGCTATGCCATGGGGCCGGAAACCTCCGATATCGAGGCTCTTCCCGGGTATGAGGGAACCATAAAAGCAATAACTTACAAGAGCAGCGAACCGCGCGTGTCTTTCCGGCGCTTTGTGGCCTATCTGCCCAAGGGTTACGGAGATGTACCCGGGAAACGCTACCCGGTGATGTACCTGCTCCACGGCGCAAGGGGCAACGAAGTCACGTGGATAGAGCGGGGAGACGCCCTCATTACCCTTGATTCCCTGAGGGCGGAAGGGGCCGCGGAAGACTTTATCCTGATCCTGGCAAACGTCAACAATTACTTTTCCGACAAGGAATACCGCAACGGCCACGCCATCAACGCCGTACGTGCATTCTGGCTGGTCGATGGAGAGACGGAGACCCACTTTATGGAAGACCTTGTGCATACAGTGGACAGTGTCCTGCTCACCATCCCCGAAAAGGAGTCCAGAGCCATTGCCGGAATGTCCACCGGAGGCATGCAGGCGGCCTTTCTCTCCGCCAACCACCCCGGCTCATTCGGATATGTGGGTTTGTTTTCCGGCTACAAGTACAACACCGTTTTCGGCCTGCGTCATCCCGAGTTCTACTGCGGCATCAACCGCAAGATGAAGGCCCAGTTTGCAGATCCGCCCAAATACTATGGCCTGATGATAGGCGATACGGACATATTCTATCCCCACAACCGGATATTCGACAGGGATATGACCCGGAAAAAATATGCCCACGAAATGCTTGTCACGCCCGGCGGCCATGAGTGGTATAACTGGCGGAAATTCCTGATACACTTCTACGGCAAGGTGTTCAAGTAAGCACAATTATTCGTACCTTAGCGGGGCTGATACGATTATGAAAAGAATCCTACTAATTATAAGCTGCTTCCTTTGGGCGGCAGCGGGCGCCAAAGCCCAGAATACTTTCATAGAAGAAGTTTCATTCGACACCAGGGCCACTTTCCACCAGCAGACTACAGACGGAGTGTATGACTCTCATTTCCAGGGAGATTACTTCAATTTTCACGTAAAGGGACAGCTGGCGGACGGACTTACGTTCCGGGTACGGCAGCGCCTCAACAAGAAGATAGACGAAAAGAACCCCTTCAACGCCACCGACTTCCTCTGGCTCAAGTGGCAGGCTACTCCCAAGCTGTCGTTTACCGCGGGCAAGCATCCCATTTTCGTGGGAGGATACGAAATAGATTCGGCGCCTATCGACGTTTACTACTACGGCACGTTCAGCAACAACCTCTACCAGTACTACGCCTTTGGTGTCAGCGCCACCTTCGAACCTGCTGAGGGGCAGGCAATTTCGGTGCAGTTTATCCCGTCCCCCATCTCCCCCGGCACCCAGGATGCCTATTCTTACAATCTCTACTGGAACGGACACGTACTGCCGTGGTGGAAAACTATATGGAGTTACAATCTGGTGGAAGACGAATTGCACCGCAAGATGAACTGGGTAGCGCTCGGAAACAAGTTCCCCATGGGCAAGCTGGTGGTGGATTTCGACTTCATCGACCGCTTCGGCTTCGGCCAGAAAAACCTGTTCTCGGACTGGAGCTGCATACTTAAGGCCATCCTTACGCTCGGCAAATGGAATATCTGCACCAAGGTGGGCTACGAGCGCAACGATGCCGCCAACATAGACGCCGACGGCATTTCCATGGACTTGGTGCTTCCGGCGGGCAATGATTACCTGTACTACGGCGCCGGCCTGGAATTTTTCCCGCTTAACGACGAACGCCTGCGCCTCCACGCCGCCTACTTCCGGGACAACCACGACCTTGTAAACAATTTCGACATAGGAATCACCTGGCGCTTCAGCGTGTATTCCAAAAAATAATTATCTTTGAGTCCGGACAATAATTAATTCAAAATGAAAAGGTTCACTATTCTCTCCTACTTCCTCGCTCTGGCCGTAGCGAGCGCCTGCACCAACGGACAAGTTGATTTCAACATAAGCGCCAGCGGTGCTGATAACGGCACTAAGGTATCCATTATCGACAAACTCTCCGGAGAAACCATTACTTCCGGGGAAGTTACAGACGGAGCCCTGAATCTCAAGGGCAAGGCCGACAAAGACGCCCTTCTGGCGTTCAAAGCCGAGAACTCCGACTGGGAAACCCTTTTCTTCGCCGACGGCAAGCCCTTGACCGTCAACATGGAGGACAACAGCGTGAGCGGGTCCGAGCTGAACGAAAAGTTGTATGCCTGCGACAAGGCGGCCAGCGAAGCTTACGACAATGCGCTGAAAGCCCTTGCAGACTTCAGCGAGCTGAGCCAGGAAGAGCAGGAAGCCCGTGAACCGGAAGTCCAGGCCTTGATCGACAAAGTAAGCGACAGCTACAAGAGCATACTCGAGGAAAATAGCGACAACCTCATCCCGGTGGCGTTTATGTCCACCCTGAGCCAGGTCCTCGACGAAGATGAGCTGAAAGATGCCCTCGACGCCGACGCTCCCTACGCCAAGCATCCTTATACCCTGAAAGTCAAGGCGGATTTCGATGAATACAAAGCCAAGATGGAGAGCATGGAGGCAGCCAAGGACCAACTCATAGGAACCAAATTCATAGACCTCGAAGAACCCGACGTGAACGGCAAGATGCACAAACTCAGCGAGTATGTGGGCAAAGGCAAGTGGGTTTTCATAGATTTCTGGGCCTCATGGTGCGGCCCTTGCCGCAGGGAAATGCCCAACGTGGTGGCGGCATACAAGACCTACCACCCGAAAGGGCTGGAGATTGTGGGCCTGTCTTTCGACAACGACAAAGAGGCCTGGGTAAAAGCTATCAAGGAGCTTGAAATGCCCTGGATACATCTGTCCGACCTCAAAGGCTGGCAGACCGTGGCCTCCGATACTTACAACGTAAAATCAATCCCTTCAAGCCTCCTGGTCAATCCGGAAGGCATCATAGTGGCCCGCGACCTCAGAGGCGACGCCCTGGGTGCAAAGCTGGCGGAGATTTTCGGAAAATAATCAGTCCCGGTATAGCTTTTCCGCGACACTGCGCAGATATGCGGCTTCTTCTTCGGGGAGGCCGCAATTTGCTACTGCACCGCTGAATGGCTTGCCGGTAATGGTGAGGTAAGTCACGCAGGCTTTCAGGTAGGCCCCCGCAAGTCCGGGATGCTTGTCGTCGGTATCCAGCAACTGGACTCTCTCCCTTGCCTCCACATAGGCCTGACCTACTCTGGTCCTTCCCGCAAGTCCTGCCCTGGCAAGCTGCCGGGAGCCATCTTCCAGCAGACGGTCAAACTCCTCCAAGCTGGCAAAGCCTCCGTTGTCTTTTGCCGGATAACCCCAGGTGTTCTCCACAAAAACATTGCAGTCGGGAGAAGACGCGCGGACCAGCTTGCAAAGCTCCACGAAAGAAGCCTCCACATCACTGTTGGCGCATTTGTCGGCGGCATAGCGTGCCGGTTCCTGGCTTTGCCCCTGAAGAAAGGCAAAATCGTAAGCGCCCTGCCCTATCGTACGCTTGGTCATTTCAAGGCCGCAGTGCTGGCGGAAAGTCTGGCCGCCCTTGAGGCTCGCACGGATGTTCAACTGCACGCTTTGGGAGAACGCAATCTCCTGAAGCATAAACGGTTCGCCGAAGTAATAAGTGAAAGAGTTGCCCACCAGGAGCACGGAGTACGTCTTCCGTGGCTGCTCCGTACCAAGAGGCCGGAGGCACGCGCCCACGTACTTGCGTGTCCTGAGCGCAGAGACGTTCTCAGCCTCGCCCGCATCCAGCAGACTGCCGTCCGCCGCATATTTGCTGCACACCCGGCAGCGGACCTTGAGAGTATCGCTGACGGCGTTGCGCAAGCGATATACAGCCATATATACGGACGGGTGCTTTACGGACGAACTCACTGTTGTGAACGAGCAGGAAGCGAGCCCGTCGTCGTACACGAAATCCGGATCGGCCACCCAGTTGCCGCCATCATAAAACTCTACGAGATAGTGCATGGGGGCCTTCTCGCCGGAGTTTTCCAAGGTCACCCCGAACTGCACGAAAGTACCGGCAGGAAGGGTGCCGACAGGACGGGAAAAGACATACGCATCTCCCTCGGTAAATCCTTGTTTCTGAACAGGATGCGTCTTGGAAATGAACCACAGGCCATCGTCCCTGCTCCCCTGTGCGGCGGCACCCAGCGAGCAGAGAAGCAGCAGCAAAATCAGGAAACGTTTCATTCTGCAAACAAGTTTACTATGTTCAAGATAACGGCGGAAGCTTTCTGCATCGACTCCAGCGGCACCCACTCGAACTTGCCGTGGAAATTAAGCCCTCCGGCAAAGATGTTGGGGCAAGGCAAACCTTTGAAAGAGAGGTTGGCGCCGTCGGTACCGCCGCGTATGGGCTGGATACGGGGCTTGAGCCCTGCCATCTCCATGGCCTTCTGAGCCTTTTCCACGATGTGGTAATGAGGCTCCACCATCTCCCGCATATTGTAGTACTGGTCCTTGATTACAGGCTCAGCGGTACCGGCTCCATACTTGGCGTCGATAAATTCGCAGCAGCGCTTCATCATTTCCTTCTTCTGCTCGAACTTGGTCCTGTCATGGTCGCGGATAATCCAGGTAAGCTTGCTTTCCTCAACGCTCCCGTTGAAAGCCACCAGATGGAAGAAACCTTCATAGCCGCTGGTGCACTCCGGCCGCTGGGCTACTGGCAGCAAGGCTATGAGCTCCTGGGCTATCAGGATGGAATTCAACATTTTACCTTTAGCATAACCGGGATGGACATTACGTCCCTGTATATGTACGGATGCAGATGCGGCGTTGAAGTTCTCGAACTCAAGTTCACCGACTTCCCCGCCGTCCATGGTATAGGCGAAGTCGGCTCCGAAACGCTTTACGTCGAATTTCACCACCCCGCGGCCTATCTCCTCGTCGGGAGTGAAGCCAATCTTAATTTCGCCGTGCTTGCACTCAGGATGCGACACGATATACTGCACCGCATCCATAATCTCGGCCACGCCGGCCTTGTCGTCCGCCCCAAGCAGGGTGGTGCCGTCGGTAGTGATGATGGTTTCTCCCTTATGGTCAAGCAGTTCCGGGAAATCGGCGGGATCCAGGAACAGGCCTTCTACGCCTTTCAGGGCTATGGCGCTTCCGTCGTAGTCCTTGATTATCTGGGGTTTCACATCCTTTCCGCTGGCATCGGGAGCAGTGTCAACGTGGGCTATAAAACCGACTGCCGGCACCTTGCGGTCTATATTGGAGGGTATGCTTGCCATAACATAGCCGAACTCATCCAGCTCGGCTTTCACCCCCATGGCCTGGAGTTCATCCACCAGCATGCGGAGCAGCACGAGCTCGCGCTCTTCGGAAGGCTGGGACTCGGATTCTTCGTTGGACTGAGTATCTATCGAAACATAGCGAAGGAAGCGTTCAAGAATTGTTTCCATATTGTATATCAATGCTTTGTACCATCTGGGCTGGTTCTGCGCCGGGCCCTGGACGGCGGGTTATTGTCTTTCGGTTTTTCTGAGTGATGCGTAAATCATATATCCGCAGATAGCGAGGAAGGGGACTATGGCCAGGGCCTCTGCAGGAGAGGCTCCGCTGGCACCGGCAGCATTCCAGGCATCAAGGTACCAGTCCACGCCGGCAAACTTGAGTACGGCGGACACGACGCCCATAAGCGCACCGCCGGCGATGAAGCCGCTGGCAATCAAGGTGCCCTTTTCCTGACGCTCGCTGTTCAGCTTTTCGTCTTTGCTGCGGGTGCTCACGAACCAGGAGATGGCGCCGCCCACCAGCAGGGGCAGGTTAAGGTCGATAGGAATGAACATTCCCAGGCAGAAGGCAAGGGCGGGGACCTTGAACAAGGTGAGGAGCACAGCTATTACTGCGCCTATCCCGTAAAGCAGCCAGGGGGCGCTGCCGCCGCTCATCATAGGCTGGATGACGGCCGCCATTGCATTGGCCTGAGGGGCCACCAGGGCACCGTCTCCCACGAAGCCGTAAGTCTTGTTGAGCACCAGCATCACGCCGCCCACGGTGGCCGCCGCTACTGCTACTCCCACGAACTTCCATGCCTCCTGCTTACGGGGAGTCGTGCCTATCCAGTAACCAATCTTGAAATCGGTGATGAGGCCGCCTGCGGTGCTCAGGGCCGTGCATACGACGCCTCCGATAACCATTGCCGCAACCATGCCGGCATTCCCCTTGAGGCCCACAGCAACAAGCACCAAAGCAGTGATAATCAACGTCATAATTGTCATTCCGCTGACCGGGTTGGTGCCCACTATTGCGATGGCGTTGGCTGCCACTGTGGTGAAGAGGAAGGCTATCACCGCCACTATGAGCAACGCCACTATGGCCTGCCAGATATTGCTGACCACTCCTCCGAAAGCGAAGAAAGCGAAAATGGCAAGCAGCGCGATGATTATGCCGAAGATTACGGTGCGCATGGGGAGGTCTTCCTGCGTGCGTTCCTGCCGGAGCGTCTCCGCACCCGGCTTGCGCTTGAATTCGTTTACCGCAAGTCCCACTGCGCTTTTGATGACTCCTGCACTCTTGATGATGCCTATGATGCCGGCGGTGGCTATGCCTCCGATACCTATGTGGCGGGCGTATTCCTTGAATATCTGTTCGGGTGCCATTTCGCCTACGGTGGAGGCAATGCCTGTACCCATGAGGTCAATCACCTGCCCGCCCCAGAACAGGTTCAGCAGCGGGATGATGATGAGCCACACCAGGAAGGATCCGCAGCAGATGATGAAAGCGTACTTGAGACCGATAATGTAACCCAGGCCCAGCACGGCTGCGCCCGTGTTCAGCTTAAGCACCACCTTGGCCTTGTCGGAAACCACCTGTCCCCAATGCATCACCGTGGTGCTGAGGGTCTCAGCCCAAGTGCCGAAGGTCGCTACCAGGAAATCATACACGCCGCCGATAAGACCGGCGAGCACGAGGGTCTTGGCGCTGTTTCCTCCGCCCTCCCCGCTCACCAGCACCTGAGTGGTGGCGGTAGCTTCAGGGAAGGGATACTTGCCGTGCATCTCCTGCACGAAGTACTTGCGGAAGGGGATGAGGAAAAGGATTCCTATGGCGCCTCCCAGCAGGGAACTGAGGGTCATCTGCCAGAAATTCACGTCCAGCCCGAGTATGTAAATTGCCGGTAATGTGAAGATTGCGCCGGCCACGACCACACCGGAACAGGCTCCGATGCTCTGGATGATGACATTCTGGGCAAGACCGTCTTTCTTTTTCAGGACCCCGGTCACGCCCACTGCAATGATGGCTATGGGAATGGCCGCCTCAAATACCTGGCCCACCTTCAGCCCGAGATAGGCTGCCGCCGCCGAGAACAGGACTGTCATCAACAATCCCATCGTCACGGAGTACGGCGTCACCTCGAGGGGTTTGCGCTCCGGACTCAGGAGGGGCTGGTACTTCTCCCCCGGCTTCAACGGCCGGTGTGCGTTTTCGGGAAGCTTTACGCTTTTGCTCTCTTTCATACTGTTTCCTGTATTTAGCAATGTACTTTTCCAATTTTGCCTGGTCCTCTTCGTCCTGCTTCTGCAGCTTGAGGATGAGTTTCAGGGTTTTGGCGCGTTGCTTCTCGAGTGCTTTCTGCTGCTTTGCCACCAGCTTGAGGGAATCCTGACGGTCCAGCTCGGCCCAACGGGCCTCCCTGGCCGCTTCCCGGGCATCCCTGGCCGCCTGGCGCAGTTTCCGCTTCAATTCCCGCTCTTCTTTCCGCTTCTGCTTGGGGTCCAGCGTAGGGACGGAGAGCGGATCCGTCTCTTCTACCGTATCTTCCGGCTTGGCGCTTCCCGTGCCAAGGCTGTCCAGCGGCGCCCCGCCGGCCAGCTGCAGCGAATCGGAAGTTTCCTGCGCGCCGCCGTCGTGCATTGCAGGCTTGTCTGCTTGAAGCAGGGAATCGGCGAGCTCCACGCTGGCTTTGAATTCAGTCGTATCCAGGGCCACGCTGTCTGCAAGTGCAGGCAAAGAGGCCAGGGAGTCTTCGGGCAGGGTCACCGGTTCTGCGGGCTTCTTGATCCGGGCAAGGGAATCACGGATGGCTATAGCCCGCTTTATGCCTTTTATGTATCCCGGGAAGTACAATTCGGTCTGCACGAAAGCAGGCCCTGGCTTGGATTCGTAGTATGTGCGCTCGGAAGGCCGTGGCGTTATTGTGGTAATGGCTTCAGGGCTTGCCGGACGCTCGTCGGGGCGCCAGTTGAAGCCCTTCATTATCTTGTCCGCCTCCGGAATCTGGGGCACCGGGAACGCATTGTTCTTGGGACTCTCGAAATAGTACACCTGGTCTATGTCGCCGTCGGCCAGGATACCGGACATCATTTTGCTCTCCACCTTATTGACGGTCGCAAAAGTCTCGTTCTCACGCAGATAGAAGATACCGGAGGCACCTCCGAGGGCATCGAATCGCCTCAACGAATTGTCCTCGGGGTTGAAGTAGGCCATGATTTCCGTGCCCTTTATCTGGTCGTAAGACACCTCGTTCTGCTGGATAATCACGAATGCATTGCTCTGCAGGCTGGCCTTCTTGGGCCCGTTTTCATCCACGAGGAAGAAGAGGCTGTCGGCTGTGTACTGCCGGTTTCCGTCGTTCCACACTACCGGATCGACGTAGAAGCGGGCTATGGAATCGAGGTCGGTATAGCACATGGAATCGCAGCGCATCTGTATGTCCTTGCGGAAGATACGTACGTTCTTGATACCTGTTATGAAACCTATCTTGGTGGTATCGGGCGGGGGCGGCACGCTGTCGGCGCGGGCGGTGGTATCCTTAACCGCACTCGTGTCCGTAAGGTCAGCAGGGCCAAGGAGAGCCGCGGCGGTGTCGGGAATCGACGGAGCGTCTATGTCCATATCCCGGGGCGGCGTGACATCCATATCGCCGGCGTTGGCCAGACTGTCCGCAGGCGCTACGGTACCGGCGAGGCTGTCTATGCGTTCGAGGGCCTGCGTAAGCGGAGCCGTGAGACTGTCTTTACGGGCCTGCGCCGCCGCCAGGGAATCCACTACGGCAAGTGAATCAGGCGCGGCAGGCACGTCGGAAGCGGCAAGCGAATCGGAGACGGCAGGTGTTTCAGCGCCGCTTGGCTTTTCCTCGGTTTTTTTCTTCTTTCTCCTGGGGGAAGCTCCTTCTTCGCCGTCGTCTTTACGGGGCACGGGAGCACCGGGTTTTTCGAATTTTTTGTTCTCGTCCTTGGCGGCGGCAGCGGCTTCCGCAGCCTTGCGCCGGAACTCCGTCACCGGGTCGGTCAAGATGTCGGAAAGCCTTGCTTCACAAGACTTTACCGTACCATCAGAAATATCGCATCGCTTGATTGTACGGTACACCAAAGTATCGGCACCCATATAGATGGTGTCGCGTTTGGCGCCTTCTCCAGTCCGCATCACCACGGCTGCATTCTTTTGCAGCTTCACCCTCGACAGCGTGTCGTTGTAATGCAGCTTCTCCCCCACCGCCGTAACGTTTCTGGTAGTATCCTGAAGCTGCACCCGGCCCAGCATCAGCAAGTCCCCGGGGGCACGGTAGTAATACAGGGAATCCGTCCACACTTCCTGGTCCGGAGTAAGACCGTGCACGTGGTCGGTGAAAAACAAGGTTTCGCTCGGCTTGTCGTACCAGCCCCTGTCGGCGGAAAGCATATTGCCGTCTTTCCAGAAATCTATGAAAGATGGGAACTCGGCCCTCTCCTGCTCCGTAAAGTAGAACAATATTCCCGTCTTCACGAACATCGAGTCCGAATACATATTCACCTTGGTCTCGAAGATGAAGTGCTTGGAGTGGGAATTATAGGTGCCGTTCATGCTCTCAATTATCTGCCCGTCCGCATCGCGCATCGAAGCACCGTTGGCGAATATCGCTATACTATCCTTGGTGTTGTAGTCCAAGTGCCTGGTACGCAGTATATTGCGCTTTTTGTTCTCCAGTTGGACCAGGGAGCCACGGAACTGTATCAGGTTGTCGTCGATAAAATAATCGAGCTTGTCGCTGGTGAGTATGGTCTCGTCCTGGATAACCTTCACATGCCCCTTCGCATTGATAATCTTGGTATCTACATTCCAGAGGGCCGTGTCGCTTATGAGGTATGTTCCGTTATGCAGGAAAGTGGAATTGAGGGCTTTGCGGTACTGCTGGCCGTGAATCACCAGCTGCTCGAGGGTCTCGGCTTTCATCAGGCGCACAAGACTGTCTGCCTTCTCCTTTTTAGGACGGGCAGAAACTGGAATAAAGGCGTACAGAACCGCCAGGACCAGCAGAAGGGTCAGTCTTTTGTGTACTTGGATTTCCATCCGTCGAGCTCAAATTCACAATCCTGGAACAAGGGATCGATCTTGATGTATGTAACCTTTATTTTGTCGTCTATAAACCGCTGGATAGCCTCGTGCTGCTTTACCTGCTTGACGTCACCGAGCAACTCCGTGTAGTCGTGTTCGAAGCTGGCGGTATGTGCAGGGACTATGCTGTCCAGACGCAGTATCTTGTAGACCACGTTGCCGTCCCGGCCTTCATTGTCCAGTGACTCAATGGGTTCGGCAATCTGCCCCGGCTGCAGGTCCTTCACTGCGGCATAATCCTGGGGCTTTATCTGGTCTATCTCGAAATATGCGGAGCCGGTGTTGGGATCGGCCATCTGCCCTCCGTTGGTACGCGTTGCAGGGTCCTGGGAATAGAACCGGGCCGCCATTTCAAAGCTGATAAGGGAGTCGCGGATGGCAGTCCTTATGCTGTCCAGCTTTTCGAACGCTTTTTCCCTGTCTTCTGCGGTATATCGCGGCTTGAGGAGGATATGACGGGCATTGAACATATCGCCTTTCTTCTCCAGCACCTCAATGATATGGAAGCCGTCCGGCGTCTCCACTATCTGGGAAATGGCCCCCGGTTTCAGGGACATGGCCGCGTCGGAGAAAGCCGGCCAGAAGATAGACTTGGAGGCCATGCCGAGTTCTCCGCCTTTCCGGGCGCTTCCCGGGTCTTCGGAGTATAGGCGGGCAAGAGTGGCGAACTTCTCACCGTTGAGGATACGTTCCCGTATGCTCAGGAGGCGTTCCTTAACGGCCAGGGCAGCGGCCTCCCGGTCGGGATACACGCATATCTGGCTGATTTTGTACTTGGTAGGCACCACCGGGAGCTTGTCCACGGAAGAGGTGTCTATATACTGCTTCACGTCGTAAGGCGTAACTTCAGGAATGCTCTTGGCTATTTCCTGCTGCTCCTGCTGGGTCAGGGAATTGTCTTCTATCTGCTTGCGCCACTCCTGGCGGAGCTTGTAGAGCGGCTTCTTGAAATATTCCTCCACTCCGTCGTCGCCGCCGAGAGCTGTACGGACCTGGTCAATCTGCTGGGTAAGCTGAGCATCCACCATTTCCTGGTTCACGGTAAGCGAATCCAGGCGGGACTGCATCAGGAAGAGCTTGGCGCGCATCATCCCTTCCAATATCTCGCAGCGGATGTTGCGGTCCGAGGCGAAGCCCCTCGCGTTCATCATCTGCACTTCCTGCTCTATCTCAGAAAGGGTTATGAGCTCGTTGCCCACAACCGCTACGGACTTATCTACAACCCCTTTGTATTTCTGTGCCGAGGCGGCCGCAGGAAGCACCAGCAGCAACAGTACCGCGGCTGTTTTGATGTAAAGTTTCATAAGCGAATAGCTTAGCTTGCAAAGCTCGTTCCAATTATTCCGCCCCCTTCCCTGCGAGGTGTTTTTCCCAAGCCCAGGCGGCGGCCAGAGTCTGCTCCACGCTGCGTTCCGCCTTCCAGCCGAGCTTCTTTTCGGCGAGGCTGGGATCTGCCCAAATAGCGGTAACGTCGCCGGGCCTGCGGGGTGCTATGCGATAATTGAGCTTGAGGCCGTTGACCTTTTCGAAGGCGGTGACCAGCTCCAGCACGGATACGGGGCGGCCGGTGCCGATATTGAAGATTTCGTAGTCTTCATCCATCTTGTCCTCGATCATGCGGGTAACGGCGCACACGTGGGCCTTGGCAAGGTCCACTATATCGATGTAGTCCCTCAGGCAGGTGCCGTCCGGAGTGGGATAATCGTTGCCGAAGATGCTGAGGCACTCGCGCTTGCCTATCGCTGTCTGGGTGATGAAAGGAACCAGGTTGTTGGGCACGCCGCGGGGGAGTTCCCCTATAAGTGCAGAGGGATGCGCCCCGATGGGGTTGAAATAGCGGAGGGCTATTCCGTGCATACCGTACGCCTTTACGCAGTCGCGCAGGAAATCTTCGCACATCTGCTTGGTGTTGCCGTAGGGAGAGGTGGCCGGCTGGCGCGGGCTCTGCTCGGTGACGGGGCTCACTTCCGGCTCCCCATAGACGGTAGCTGAGGAGGAAAACAGCACATGGGTTCCATGCTTGCGGGAAACCTCCAGGATGTTGAGGAACGAGTCCAGGTTGTTCCTGTAATACATCAGAGGCTCCGCGACCGATTCCCCGACGGCCTTGAATGCCGCAAAATGGATGACGGCGTCTATATGGTAACGCTTATACAAATCCTCCACTGCCGCGAGGTCGCAGAAATCCGTTTTCTCGAAGGGCAGCTGCCTGCCGAGTATGGCGCAGACTCCTTTGTAGTTGGTTTCGTCGCAATTGGACATATTGTCGGCTATAAGCACGTCATAGCCGGCCTGGGTAAGCTCTACCGTAACGTGGCTTCCTATAAATCCGGCACCGCCGGAAACAAGTACTCTTTTCTTCATAACCTACAAATTTAGCTATTTTGGCCGAACATACAAAATTAGTATCTTTGCGTGTTGCTATATGGGACACGACAAGTTGAGGAAATTTGCGGAAAACGAGACGTTTTCCTGCCTGCTGCAGCCATCTGCCGGAGAATTGCTGAAAGATGGGTATTTCAATCTCAGGGACCACCCGGTGAAAGGCCGCTGGGGCGAACGCTTCACCCGCAGCGACGCTCCGCTGGTGCTGGAACTCGGCTGCGGCAAGGGCGAATATACTATAGACCTTGCGCAGAGGGTGCCGGAAAAGAATTATATCGGGGTGGACATTAAGGGCGCCCGCCTGTGGAAAGGGGCGAAATTTGCAACGGAGCACAATCTGGGCAACGTCGCTTTCCTGCGCACCCGGATCGAGTTCATTACCGCTTTTTTCGCCTCTGGTGAGGTGTCCGAGATATGGCTCACTTTTTCCGACCCTCAGGTACGCAGCGAGAACTCCCGCCTCAGCTCTCCCGGGTTCCTTGACCGCTACCGTAAGTTCCTGGCTCCCGGCGGGTTGATACACCTGAAGACAGATTCGCAGTTCCTGTATCAGTACACCCTTGCGGTGTGCCGGGAAAACGCCCTGCCGGTACTTGCTTCGTCCGAAGACTTGTACCGCGAGGCCGCCTCGTTCGACCCGTGCCTGACCGAGGTGCAGACCTTCTATGAATCGATGTTCCGGGAGCAGGGCTACCCGATACGCTACCTCTGTTTCCAGCTGGAAAAGGAAGGGAACGCCGGGTATCGAAGTCCTGCGGAAGCTAAGGAGGCCGAAGGCCGACAGAGGGGTTCTCAAGGGGAACCTTCCCCTTGTCCCCTGGGGGTGCA
>JAFWPT010000427.1 GCA_017509375.1 Bacteroidales bacterium
ACTGCCATCATCGGCACCACCGGGGCGGGGAAGTCCACGCTGGTGAGGGTTATCATGGCACTGCTTAAACCTGATGCCGGCAAGGTCACGCTTTACGAAGAGGGAGAGGGTGGCCGTTCTATTGAGTCCGGAGTGGGAACCCGCTGCAATTTTATGTTCGTTCCACAGGGTAACAGCTTGATGAGCGGGACTATACGTGAGAATCTCCTGCTCGCCAGGCAGGACGCTACCGAGGAACAGTTGCACGAGGTGCTGCATCTTGCGGCCGCCGATTTTGTCTATGATTTGCCGAACGGACTGGATACCGTATGTGCTGAAATAGGCGCCGGTCTCAGTGAGGGCCAGGCCCAGCGGATCGCCGTGGCAAGGGCTCTTCTGCGTCCCGGCGGCATACTGGTGCTGGACGAAGCTACTTCTTCCCTGGATGCTGAAACCGAGCTGGAATTGCTGGAGCGTATGGCGGCCCGTTACCGCGGCAGCAAGACTATCTTGTGTATAACGCATCGTCCTGCAGCTACTTCGTATGCCGATTCGGTTTTACGGCTGGTGCCGTAAAACCGAATCCAAAACACCCCTTCTGTCGCTTCGCTCCGTCAGCCGTAAAACAGAATCAAACTACCTTAATAATTAGAAGTTTTTAATCAGAAGTTCGGAGAGCGCCAGCTTGTGTCTGAGGTAATCAGGCAGGCCTCTATGCCGTCGTGCTCTTCCACAAAGCGCCTGGCCTCTTCCATCCCTATCACCATAAAGTAGGTGGCAAGGACATCGGCCTCGGTGGCGGAAGCGGCTACCACGGTGGCACTCAGCAGGTTGTGCTCTACCGGCCGGCCGGTCCGGGGGTCTATGGTGTGGGCGTATTTCTTGCCGTCGTGAATGTAGTACTTACGGTAGTTGCCGGACGTCACCACTCCGTATGCTCCGCCGTCCGACTTCCAGATGCCTGCCAGTTTAGCCCCCGGTGTGTCGTTGCCGTCTTCCGGGGTATCTATGCCGATCGACCATCCTTTTCCTTCAGGGTTTGAGCCTTCACAATAAATCTCGCCTATGTCCACCAGCATATCTTTCACGCCTATTGAGTGGAGGTACGAAGCCACCAGATCGCAACTGTATCCTTGCGCTATCGCATTGAAATTCAATACTTCGCGGTTCTGGCAGCGGACCATGGCGGCCTGGATTTCAGCTTCCCCGGGGAAACTGCCGTTCTTGAAACCGAACCCCCAAATGTCGAACAGCGGACCTGCGGCAGCGTCAAAAGCTCCCCCGCTGAGCCGGCGGTAATGCTCGGCAAGGGCTTCCACCTCTTTGAACATAGGACTCAGTTCAACTGCTTCACCGGCATTCCGGCGGCTGAGCTGGGACATTTTGTTGTACCCGGACAGCGTGGTGTCTATGACCGTGAGTATGCTGTCCACTGCAGCCTGCACTTGTTTTGTCTTCACGCGCACGCCACGGGAGTTATACTTGACGCTGTATACCCCGCCCTGGGCGTAGCCACGGATGGTTTCATATCTGTCCGGGCATGAACAGCTCAGGCAAAGTAGAAATGCATAAAATATTACTCTGGTTTTCATTGTTTTCGGCAAAGTATTTGCACAAAGGTAGCGGAAATTCGCGTAAAAATATGCATATTTGCAATTTGTAGAACCATAGGGATGAAATTTAAATTATTCATTATACTTGTCTCGGCACTGATTTTGGGTGTCTTGGCGCCTTCCTGCAAAGAGAAGGAAATCACCAAGGAATATATGAAAGGCAGTCTGGAGGTGAAGCATAACATGCCTCGTTATGTATGCCCCGGACAAAAGTATTCTTTTACTGCCGGCGGCGTAACTGCTCCTGATGGCACCGATGTGGGTTACAGTTTTTCCTTTGCCCCGACGGGCCTCAGGGACACTTTGAAGAACGGATCCTCCAGCTTTCTGTTCGTGGTTCCCGATACTCTTGGCACTTTCACTCTCAATTACAACGCTTTCCCCGTACAGTCTTCAGAAAAGTACTACACTACTTCCGGCAGTTATTCCTTCGTAATTGTCAGCGATAATCAGGAGCATGGCTCCATTTCCGGAGTTTCCGGCCATTCAGGGGATGAACTCGTGACTATAGACGGACGCTATTATTATCTCAGCGAGTCTATGGGTGCCAGATGGCTTCAGTCCAACCTTTCAGTCATCAAGGAAGATGAAAGCGGCAATGAGGTCTTCGGCCGTTCCTACGAAAACAGTTCGGCTATGAAGAACGTTTTCGGCGCGTATTATACCTGGGAGGAAGCTCTTACGGCATGTCCTGCCGGATGGCGCCTGCCTTCCGAGGCTGACTGGGTGGACTTGCTTAAGGCGGTGGGCGCACCTGCCGGCCTGTCTCCGTTCCAGGACTCTCCGTGCGGAGCCGGCAAGTTGATGGCAAAGGCCAGTTTCAACCGCACTCCAATGTGGGATTATTACCGCGGAGTCGATATCCAGGATGTTACTTTCAGCGCCATTCCTGTCGGTTACGCAATGGAGACCGGGCAGACATACGTCTTCTACGGCTATTCCAAGTACGCATGTTTCTGGACCTCCGAGGAATATGGCGGGAAAGCCGTATATCGTTACATTCACGAGGAAACGGATAATGTGTTCGTAGGCACGGCTGACAAGCACAATTTCGCTGCCAGCGTGCGTTGTGTCAAATGATTATGGAAGACAGGCAAACCATAGAGCAAGCTGCCCAGCACGTTTTCGACGTGATGGCCAAAAGAGTGTCTGCTGAGGATCTGCAGCGTATTATGGATGCCTACAAGATGGCTGCGGAAGCTCATGAAGGGCAGAAACGCAATACGGGTGAACCTTACATAATGCATCCCGTTGCAGTGGCAGCCATTGCCGCCGAAGAGCTTGAACTGGACGCCAATACGGTTATTGCAGCCTTCCTTCATGACGTGGTGGAAGATACTCACTTTACCTTGGAAGACATACGTTCCCGTTTCGGCGACGACGTAGCCTTCCTGGTAGATGTGGTGACCAAGCGGAAGAAGCACAATTACGAGCACACCAAGCAGGTGGACAACTATCGCCAGATCCTGGAGTCGGTTCACTTCGATATACGGGCTCTCCTGGTGAAACTGAGCGACCGCCTGCACAATATGCGTACGCTGGACAGCATGCGTCCGGACAAGCAGATGAAGATAGCCGGAGAAACCGACTTTTTCTATGCCCCTCTTGCCGGCCGCCTGGGTTTGTACTACGTGAAGACGGAGATGCAGAACCTGTCGTTCCGTTTTCGCTGTCCAAGCGAATATGAGCAGATAGTAAACCAGATTGAGGAGGACCGTGTACGGACAGAGGCGTCCGTGAAAGCCTTTACGGACGAAATCAACGATATCATAAAGAGCGTAGGCATACCTGCCCGCACACAGGTGCGTTACCGTAAGCCTTACAGTATATGGCGCGACATGAAGGAAAACAACTGCGACTTTGCGCATGTTGAGTTCAAGCATTTCGTCCGCATAATTTACGAGCCCATTTCAGAGTGGGCGAGGTCCCAGAACAGCGAAAAGGACACCAGCCTGTTCATTTACTCCTGCCTTACAAGTCATTTCAAGGAGCGGCCGGGAAGCGTGGTAAGCTATATCGATGTCCCCAAGGACAATGGCTACCAGAGTTTCCATGTGCAGCTTCTCAACCGTGACGGTGTCTGGGAGGAACTGCATATAGCATCGGAGCGTATGCACAGGAATGCCCGCCTGGGCTGTGTGGTGGAACGTGATGAGAGTTGGCTGGAACGATTCACGACGGTGCTGCGCAATATAGCGGGCAGCGGCGACGGTTATCTTTTCATGGACAGCGTGAGTTCTTCGCTGTACAATGAAGATATTCTGGCCTTTACGCCAAAAGGCAAGGGTATTATCCTGCCTAAGGGGGCCACTGCCCTGGATTTTGCTTTCGAGTTGCATTCGGAGATAGGCGAGCATGCCAAATATGCCCGTATCAACGGTTCTCTGAAACCCATAAAAACTCCTCTGCAGCGTGGCGACTGCGTTGAGATAGGCACTTCGGAGGATGTAGTCCCCAAACGTGAGTGGCTCTCATACGCTAAGACTTACAAGGCGCGCAAAGTCCTTCATGACCTGCTGAGGAACGAAAAATCCATGGATTTTCATCTCTGTGAAGAGTGCGATCCGCTACCGGGGCAGGAAGTGATCGGATTCAAGGACGCAGAGGGTACGGTGACGGTGCAT
>JAFWPT010000428.1 GCA_017509375.1 Bacteroidales bacterium
GCGGCGAACTCGCCGGCGAGCCAGTCGATGATGACCTGGTCGAAGTCGTCGCCGCCCAGGTGCGTGTCACCGTTGGTGGACTTCACCTCGAAGACGCCGTCGCCCAGCTCGAGGATCGAGATATCGAATGTACCGCCGCCAAGGTCGAAGACTGCCACCTTCATATCCTTGTTCTGCTTGTCAAGACCGTATGCCAGTGCAGCTGCGGTAGGCTCGTTGATGATACGCTTGACCTTGAGGCCGGCGATCTCGCCAGCTTCCTTGGTAGCCTGGCGCTGTGAGTCGCTGAAGTATGCCGGGACGGTGATGACTGCCTCGTCAACAGTGGTGCCGAGATAGTCTTCGGCGGTCTTCTTCATCTTCTGGAGGACCATCGCCGAGATTTCCTGCGGAGAATAGAGACGTCCGTCGATATCTACGCGCGGGGTGTTGTTGTCACCGCGGACAACTTTATATGATACACGTTCTACTTCTTTCTGTACGCGGTCATAGGTCTCGCCCATGAAGCGCTTGATCGAAAAGATGGTCTTGAGCGGGTTGGTGATAGCCTGACGCTTTGCAGGGTCACCGATCTTACGCTCGCCATTGTCTGCAAATGCCACGACCGAAGGAGTCGTGCGCTTGCCTTCGCTGTTGATGATGACCGTAGGTTCCTTGCCTTCCATTACTGCTACGCAACTGTTGGTGGTACCGAGGTCAATTCCGATGATTTTACCCATAATTGAAATCTCCTGTTTTTTATTCTTTTTTGTTTTTCTCGAAATCCATTCGCCGCTTTTGCGGCTGCGACCTTTGACTTATCCAACTTTGTGCCAACCGCGAAACCTCCGCCAAAACTGACAATGTGGCAGACTTCGCATCTTTTTCTGCCCGAAGGCTCCTCTCATTGCTTATCTTTTTTTAATAGAGCAAATTATTTGACTTTATCAATTTATTATCATATCTTTGCCCGGCTACTTGTGAGAGGTGTTACCATATCAAAGGATATAGTTCATCTCTGGACAAATTCTGAACGTTTCCCCCTATTCCTCTGACATTGCGCTTATAGACAGAAATGTCTGTTGCTGATAGCCGTGTAGCCCCGCCAGAGGTTCTCTTTTATCGACGAGGTTCCCGCCTTATTTTTTACGTGATTTCCCCTGCTGAAGCCGGAATCCGTCTGCTGTTTGTCAGAACAACCACTATATATATAATAATATGAAAAACAGTAAATTACAAAAAGAGGATGCTGTAGGGCGGTTCTACACTCCTCCAGTCTGCAGGTTTTTTTATTTCGAACCCGGACAATTTATGTGTGTCAGTCAAACAGAGCCCGTCGGAGAAATCGAGGGTGAATGGTAAAAAGTAGTAAATAATGAAAAACTCTTTGATTTGTAGTGCTTTGGTAGTTATTGCCGTCACTACGGGTTGCCAAGAAAAACAAGAAATACTTATCCGGGAAGAATCAAAAGTATTCATAGCTACGATAGAAAATGATAATGAAAGGGAAACAAAGACTTCCCTTGACGGGGAAGGTAATGTGCTATGGAAACTTGGAGACCAGGTGAGTATCTTTGCCGGGAGTACCATCAACGAACAATATCAAGTTACCGATGCCTCGGACGGGAAGACCTCAGCTACTTTGAACAGGGTCACCAGTCCCGGATTTGTTGCAGGAACTGATATAGATAACAACGTGGCTTTCTATCCCTACGCTTCAACTGCAGGTATTGCAAAGAAAGGAAGCGGCTATGTCATCGGCGACATAAGCCTTCCCGCGACCCAGAACTATGCGGTAGAAAGTTTTGGCAATGGAGCTTTTCCTATGGTAGCAGTGACAAGCACCGCAGAGGATATGAAACTGAAGTTCAGGAATGTCCTTGGCGGCTTGAAACTCCAATTAAAAGGAACCGTCACCATTACCTCCATCACTGTGACCGGCAACAATGATGAAATCCTTTGTGGTGATGCTGAAGTGACCGCAACCTATGGTGGAATTCCATCCATCAGCCTTTCTGATGCCTCTGCAAAGACTGTCACCTTGGATTGTGGTGAAGGGATTACTCTGGACCCGGAAACGGCAACTCCCTTTATCATTGCCCTTCCACCTATGACAATGACTAATGGGTTCACCGTGGTTGTGACTGACTCTGAATCCAGGCAGATGGAAATCAGGACCACAAAGACCCAGACCATCCCACGATCAAGCCTTGTGAAGATGCCTGTTGTGTTATATGCTGGGATAAAAGCAGCCAATAATTCTCCTAAACCTTTTACCATTACATCAACAGGAAGTACATCCGTGTCAATTGCAATGGTTGGTACTCCATATTCTGTCGATCTTGAATATAAGTTAGGGGCAGGAGAATGGACCGCATATATAATTGGTTCCACAATAGATTTGGAAGATGGGGAGTCGCTGCAATTCAAAAATGGTTTGGGGGAAAATGTGTTTTCAATGAGCAGGGGCGACTATTACAAGATTGTCGTCGACGGTCCCGGGAGCGTGGAAGTATCAGGCAACATAATGTCACTGATAGACGGGAGTATGGAGGCGCTTACCCTAAATTACTCCTGTATTTTCTACAGGTTGTTTGACAGGTGCACAAGACTAACCGGTGCAGCCAACCTTGTTCTGCCTGCTACGACATTGTCCCGATCTTGTTATGAAAGCATGTTCTATGGTTGTACAGGTCTTGAAACAGCCCCTGAATTACCCGCTACGACATTATCTGTATGTTGTTATTATGCGATGTTCTTTGGTTGTACAAGTCTTACTGCCGCCCCGATAGAACTTCCTGCCACTACACTGGCAGATTATTGTTACCATGGGATGTTCTATGGTTGTACAAGCCTTGAAACAGCACCTGAGTTACCTGCCACCACACTGGCAGAGTACTGTTATTATGCTATGTTCGTCGGTTGTACAAGTCTTTCTTCTGCACCCAGGGTACTTCCTGCCACAACATTAAAACCCCATTGTTATGAATTTATGTTCTGTAGTTGCGCGAGTCTTGAAACAGCGCCTGAGTTACCCGCCACTACATTGGCAGAGCATTGTTATGAATATATGTTCTTCTGCTGCTACAGCCTGACCGCAGCACCGGAACTTCCGGCAACTACTTTAGTTAATGGCTGTTATTATTTTATGTTTAGTTACTGCAGTAACCTGAAGTACATAAAAGCATTATTTACCACCACACCGGAAATGGCCTATACAGGTTGGTGGGTTGATGGTGTCGATCAGTACGGCACATTTGTCAAGAGTAGTTCAGCGTCCTGGGATGTGACTGGTATTCACGGTGTCCCTTCTGGATGGAAGATAAAAACAGAATAAGTTCTACATTTTCCAGGCGGAGACATCGACGCCGGAGAGTTCGGCCTGGCGGATGCGGGTGGAGGAGATGTCCCAGAGGGGACCGTCGAGGGGAATGATGCGCTTGAGGGCGCTGGCGGCATTGTGGCGGGCACATTCGCTCTCCAGATCGACGCCGGCGCGCGGATACACCCAGATCTCGTAATTGTCGATCAGGTCCTGATAGCGGTACCAGCGCTGAAGGGATGCCAGGCAGTCGGCGCCTATGACAAGGATATGCTGGGCGTCGGGCTCAGCTTGGTCCAGATACTCAAGCGTCTGTATGGTATAGGTCGGCTCGGGCAGGTGAAATTCGACATCGGAGACCGTCACATTCAGGTGACGGCGGCGGATGGCGCGGCGCGCATTCTCCAGACGGACATTTGCGTCGGCAAGATTAGCCTTGCCCGAAGGATTCTTAGGAGTAACGACAATCCGCAGCTCGTCCGCATCCCCATTTGCCAGGACGTAGCGCATAATCTCGTAATGCCCCACGTGCAGCGGGTTGAACGAGCCGAAAAACAGGGCGACCCTGCGGCGCGGTGAATCTTGTACTGTCATTCAGAGTTTCAGGAAATCCTGCACCAGCGCATCTGCCTGCTGCAGGCAAAGTGTCAGATCGTCATTGACCAGGATATGGTCAAACTGCGGAGCGAATGCCATCTCTTCGGCAGCCTTGCGCACGCGCACCTCGATGGCCTCGGCCGAATCCGTCGCGCGCGAAAGAAGCCTCTGGCGAAGCACGTCGACCGAAGGCACGCTGATGAAAACGGAGCAGGCGTCGTCACCGAAAATGCGCTTTAGATTGACGCCGCCGCGGACATCCACGTCAAAGAGGATGACGTGTCCCTTGTCCCAGATGCGCTTCATCTCAGACTTGAGCGTACCATAATATACGCCCCCGTACACCTCCTCGTGCTCCACGAACTCATCCGCGGCAATCCGTGCGCGAAACTCCTCCGGAGTTATGAAATAATACTCGCGGCCGTCCTGCTCCTGTCCGCGCGGCGCACGCGAGGTGGCCGAGACCGACAGCTCGAAAATATCGAAAGTATCAAGCAGGTGCTTCACCACCGTGCTTTTGCCGGAGCCGGAGGGAGCCGAGAATATGATGACTTTGCCTTTTTCCATTTTAGTCGTAAAAACCGTTTTTCAGGACAAAGTTATGAAATAATCCTTATTTTTGTAAAAACGCCGTCAAGGCACGATTCATTTACGAACTCTAACTTTTTTGTTTATGGTATCATACAAAGAAATTGGTTTGGTCAATACCCGCGAAATGTTCGCAAAGGCCGTCAAAGGTGGCTATGCCATCCCCGCTTTCAATTTCAACAACATGGAGCAGCTGCAGGCCATCATCCAGGCTTCGGCTGAGACCCGCAGCCCGGTCATCCTCCAGGTTTCCAAGGGCGCACGCAACTACGCCAACCAGACGCTGCTGCGTTATATGGCGGAAGGTGCGGTCCAGTATGCAAAAGAGCTTGGTTGGAAACGTCCCCAGATCGTGCTTCACCTCGATCACGGTGACACATTCGAGACCTGCCAGAGCTGCATCAGGATGGGTTTCTCATCTGTGATGATCGATGGCAGCGCACTCCCCTACGAAGAGAACATCGCCCTGACGCGCAAGGTCGTCCGCTATGCCCACCGTTATGACGTGACGGTCGAGGCAGAGCTTGGCGTGCTGGCAGGCGTCGAGGATGAAGTCAGTGCAGAAGAGTCCCACTACACCCGCCCGGAGGAGGTTATAGACTTCGTCAAACGTACAGGCTGCGACTCGCTCGCCATATCTATCGGCACGAGCCACGGTGCTTACAAGTTCCGTCCGGAGCAGTGCAAGCGCGATCCCAAGACCGGCCTGCTCGTTCCACCGCCGCTGGCATTCGACGTGCTCAAGGCTATCGAGAAGAAGCTTCCCGGCTTCCCTATCGTGCTGCACGGCTCGTCTTCCGTCCCGCAGGAGTATGTCAAGATGATCGACACCTACGGCGGCAAGATGCCCGATGCTGTCGGTATTCCCGAGGAGCAGCTCCGCAAGGCAGCCAAGAGCGCCGTCTGCAAGATCAACATCGACTCCGATTCGCGCCTGGCGATGACAGCTACGATCCGCAAAGTGCTGGCAGAGAAGCCCGGCGAGTTTGACCCTCGCAAGTATCTCGGTCCTGCACGCGATGAGATGAAGAAGCTCTACGCCTGGAAGATCGTACACGTGCTCGGCTCCAAC
>JAFWPT010000429.1 GCA_017509375.1 Bacteroidales bacterium
CAATCACAGAAAGGACTACAACAGTCCTAAAACCGAAGCGAGCGCATACATCCCCGCCCTGCTTTGCGACAGCCTCATTGAAGGAGGCTCCGAAGACATTGTGGATGAGAACTGGGATTTTTAAACTTTCGGCCATGACAAAGATTCACAACGCATATCTGATGGCAATCGCATCCCTGATTGCATTCTCCTGCACGCCCGAAAAGGAGGCCGAACCCACCGTCCTCCCCCGTGGCAGCAAAACCATCGTAGCGGAGCGTGAAGGCCTCGATCCCGCCACCCGTGCCTCGGTACAGCCCGACGGCAAGAGCGTCTGGTGGAACGTAGGCGACTGCATTTCCGTATTCGCCGGCGGCGGCTCTGCCGGCTCAGTATTCACATCCACCGAAACGCAGGACGGAAGCACCGCCAGCTTTGCCGGCGAAATCGGCAGCGCTTCCACATATTATGCCGTATATCCCGCCGACTGCAATCCTTCCGTAGATGAGAGCGGTGTGTTCACGCTCACGCTCCCTGCAGCCCAGCAGGCAGTAGCCGGTTCTTTCGACGCCAAGGCCTTCCCCACCCTGGCACAGTCAACAAGCCTCAGCATGAAGTTCTTCAACACCGCCGGCGGTATCAAGTTCACCGTCTCCGAAGAAGGCATCGGCGAGATCGTCATAAAGGGCTGCAACGGCGAGAACCTGGCAGGAAGGGCAAGCTTCGCCTTCGAGGGCGGAGTCCCCGTACTCAAGGGAGTTTCCGAAGGGCAGAAGGAAGTCGTGCTCACCGCACCCCAGGGAGGATTCGTACCCGGTACCTTCTACTATGCGGTACTGCTTCCCGGGTCGCTGAGTAAAGGCATCGACGTTACCCTCAAGCACACGGGCGGCGTTCCCGATTCCGAACTCGTGTCGTCCAAGGCGAGGACCATAAAGAGGGGCACCTTCGGCGTGCTGGAAGGACTGAACTCCATCATAGCTTCGAACGGCAAGGTGCGCTTCTACCTTCAGCTCGACGGTAATCTGCGCAGCAAACTCGGGCTGCAGGACGGCACCGTCAAAGACTGGTCCATGAAGATGAACGACCGCATCTGCATAATCAAGACCGATGCAGCAGGACGCTATTACATAGAGGTCGCAGAGAATGCCGAGAAGAAGTACGATGCAGTGATTTACAATGCCAATTCTCCCATGTGGTACGGCACCAGCGCACTCACAGACGTTGTGGTCCCCTACTCACAGTTCTGGAACAATACGGTCCAGGATTTCGCAGACTACCCCCGTTATGCATCCTACAGCCCCGAGACGGGAAATATCCTTGTTTTCTCCGATGCAGTGGCTCTGCTTAACGTCAAACTCAGCGGCAGCGCGTCAGCCACATCCGTAAAGGTGCGTTCGCTCGACGGCAAGCCCCTGAGCGGCAAAGCGTCCGTCGAAGGCAGTGCCTTCACCCTCACGGAAAGCCTCGACTGGGCGGTCGTCAACTGCACCAACAAGGGTTCTGTCGTATCTATGCCTGCAACGGTTCCCGTCCTCATAGCTCCCGGCGATTATACCGGCGGCCTGGAGATTACCGTTTGCGATTCAAAGCACAAGATGGTCCGCACGACCGTCTATCCCGGCGTAATCGAGGCCGGGCAGACCTACGAGACGAGCGTGAATTACACTCCCGACAGCACTCTTCTTTTCTACGAAGGCTTCGATAACTTCGTCTGGGGCGGTGACGTCATGGGCGGTGAAGGCTCCATAGGTTACGCTCCCGACTCAACCATGCCCGGAATCACCGACGGAAAGGACCGTGACGGCTATGCCAACGCTTTCACCAAAGTAACTTACGACTATCCCGGTTCAAGTTTCATCCAGTCCAACACATGGGACGACGTAAAGACTTATACGCTGTCCACTTCGCACATTGTACCCCTGAGTTACATAAACAGCCGC
>JAFWPT010000430.1 GCA_017509375.1 Bacteroidales bacterium
CCGAGGGAATCCAGCATCCTGCCGGTAATCTGCCGCCTTGTGCCGTGAATCGGAGCCAGTCGCTTGTTGAGTACGGCAAGGCTGTCGTTGTGGTAAGCAAGGCTGTCCGGAACTATATCTACAGATTCCAGCTCCGGCGGTATCCTGCGGAGGGATTCCACCAGGCGGGCGTAACGGTCGATATCCCAGTCGAGCCGGCTGACTATCTGGTCGTAAGGGAGTCGGTTGGACTTGTACTCGTTGTATTCCTTGGTTACAGATTCGAGGGCATATGTAAGGTCGAATGTATAGTCTTGCTTCTGGGAGTACAGCATCAGCGACAGCTCGTTGCACTTCTTCATGGTAGAAATCATCTCGCGCCTCTGTCTCCGGTATTGGTCGGAAAAATTCTTGTTGGCGGCGAGACGTTTCTGGTAGTCGTGACGGAGTTCCAGGCGCAGGGTATGGATGGTGTGCCCAAGGTCGCGTTCCCCGAAAACGGCGGCGAGGGGGATTGCGATAAAGATTGCAGCAACTACGGTTAAAACCCGCTTTAGCTTGTTGTTCATAAGAATCTGGCTTAGTATTACTGTGCAAATATAACAAATTACTTTACCGAAACCTTGGGAATATCTTCCCAAAGGGTCGTATAATGGGGAGACTGGTGCTCCCGGGACATCCGGATGCTGCCGTCGCCCTGTACTCCGAAGAGTATCGCGCCCCGGCCGAAATTGCGGTTGATTGTGTCAATGCTCTGCGAAATCCTGGCTTCTTTCTCGTCAGCCGCATCGTCTGCAAAGAGCGACCTGCTATAGTCACATGCTTGTACCAGTCTGGTAATCACCACTCCGGCTTTTTTGTAGCCGTATCCTGGCCGGTACAAGGCTTTTGCGGCTCCCACCGCAGCCGATACTATGGTGCCGTGATCCGCACTTCCGTCAGGCAATACGGCCAGTTGCGAGCCATAGGTCTGGGGCGCATTCTCTTTAAACCGGTTGGTGAACGCGAAAACGGCCAGCTCAAGAGCCATTGAGCGCTGGGAACGAAGTTTCTCCACTGTGCCTTCCGCGAAGTTTGCAACTTGCTCGCAAAGCAGCGGCAGATCAGTAATCTCCTTGGCGAAACTCCGGGAGACGCAGATAGTCTGCCTTGGCTCTATTATGTCTTCGAATTCTATGCAGGGAATGCCCTTCAACTCTTTCCAAGTGCGTAGTCCGGGAAGGGCAAACTGCTTTCTCACAGCTATTTCCGGCAACAGTGTGTAGTCCCAGGCAGTTTGTACGTTCATCCTGGCAAGCTTGGCTGCACTCCGCCGGCCTATGCCCCACACGTCGGATACCGGAAAACGCCGGAGAACCTTTTCTATATCCTCCGGCCGGTGCATATAGCATCCGCCCTTCAGTTTAGGATACTGCTTACAGAGTTTGGAGGCAATCTTGGCCAGCGTCTTGGTGGGAGCGATGCCAACGGAAACCGGGATGGCGGTGAGCTTGCGGCAGGTCTGGGAAATCTCTTTGGCGTAGGCGTCGAAATCCTCAATCCTCATACCCCGGAGGTCGAGGAAGGCCTCGTCGATGGAGTATTGCTCCACGGCCGGTGCGTAGCCTCTAAGTACCTCCTGCACCCGGTGCGACATATCTCCGTAGAGCGCAAAGTTGGAACTGAATACCGCCACCCCGTGCTTTTCCACAATGTTCCGTATCTGAAAAAAAGGTGCACCCATCTTTATGCCGAGTGCCTTGGCCTCGTTGGACCGGGCCACTGCGCAGCCGTCGTTGTTGCTGAGCACGATGACCGGTTTTCCGTTCAGTTCAGGCCGGAAAACTCTTTCGCAGGAAGCGAAGAAATTGTTGCAGTCGGCAAGGGCGAACACGGTCAGACCTTTTTGATGATATATGTTACTACCCCCCAGATGAGAAACTCGTCGTCGGGGCCCACGGGGATGGGCTTGAACTTGCGGTTCTTTTCGTTGCAGGGCAGAAGCACGGCGCCGTTTTCCTTGATGCTCACTTTCTTTACGGTATATTCGCCGTCTATGAAGCAAACCGCCTTGCAGCCGTCATACGGGTCCACCGCACGGTCTACGATTATTATATCACCTTCATCCATATCGGCATCCACCATAGACACTCCGTCTATGCGGAAAAAAAATGTGGATGCATTGTGGCGCACCAGCAGCTTCACAAGGTCCAATTTCTCCCGCACATCTTCGGCCGGGGAGGGGAAACCGGCTTTAACGCTGCCTAAAAGCAAGGCTTCAAGCTGTTCGGAGGCTTCGATTTCGTAAGGTTCCATAAAGATTCGCTAATAGGGCAAATGTACAAAAAACTTGCTATTAATGAATAATTGTTATATTTGTTAGCCATGGATGATCAAAGTATGTCTCACAAAATGAACGGCTGGCTGGCGATGAGTCCGCTGTTTGTGTTCCTTGCGGTGTATCTGCTTACTTCGCTGATCGCGGGGGATTTCTATAAGGTGCCTGTGACATCAGCCTTTCTGGTGGCGTCTATTTATGCTTTGATTATCACCAAGAGTCCGGCAAACGGCAACGGGATGCGTTCCCGCTTCGATATGGACGGCCGCATTGCCATCTTTTCACGGGGTGCGGGGCATCCGGATGTGATGCTGATGATTTGGATTTTCGTGCTGGCCGGAGTATTTGCCGCCAGTGCGAAGGACATAGGCGCCATTGATGCCACGGTGCATTTCACTCTTCGCATCCTGCCGCCGCGCTTCTTGTTTGCAGGTTTGTTCCTTGCATCGTGCTTTATTTCGATGGCTATCGGGACCAGCGTCGGGACTATTGTGGCTCTGGTGCCGGTGGCCTCCGGCATAGCGGCCCAGATAGGTACCGGAGTGCCGCTCGTTACTGCAATAGTTGTGGGAGGGGCCTTTTTCGGGGATAACCTGTCGTTTATTTCCGATACTACGGTTGCGGCAACCAGGAGCCAGGGCGTGCCTATGAGAGAGAAATTCCGCAAGAACTTGCTGATAGCTGCTCCGGCGGCGCTAGTGGTTACGGTGGTCTATGTGGTGCTCGGAAGCGGAATGTCCGCTTCCGTGGAGGCGCTGGAAGTGGATTGGGTGAAAATGCTGCCTTACTTTATA
>JAFWPT010000431.1 GCA_017509375.1 Bacteroidales bacterium
CCAGACCTCTTCGGCATCCAGGGCATACAGGTTGGCGTCGGAATTCTTGTCGTAGGAGAAGTACATTATCTCCCTCAGGATGTCCGTCTTGCGAAGGTAGGCAAGCCCGTCTTGGAATTCCAGCGGCCCGTGCAGCTTGGGGATACGGGACTGGGCATCCAGATAATTCGCCACTTCGTAGTTGAGGCAGCACTTGAGCTTGCCGCACTGGCCGGCGAGCTTCTGCGGATTCAGGCTCAAATCCTGGCAGCGTGCGGCGGATGTAGAGATGCTTTGGAAAGAAGTGATATAGTTGGCGCAGCACAGTTCCCTGCCGCAGACCCCGAGACCGCCTATGAGACCAGCCTCCTGGCGAGCGCCTATCTGCTTCATCTCTATACGGATACGGAATTCTTCCGCAAACACTTTGATAAGCTGGCGAAAATCCACGCGGCCATCGGCTATATAGTAAAATATGGCCTTGGTGCCGTCGCCCTGGAATTCCACGTCGCCTATTTTCATCTCCAGGCCAAGTTCTGCGGCAATCTTGCGGGCCTTGATCATGGTTTCCTGCTCCCGGGCGATAGCATCCTGCCATTTCTGTATGTCCAGCGGCTTGGCCTTGCGGTAAATCTTCCGGAATTCGGAAGTCTCGCGGGATACCCCTTTCCAGGCCATCTGGCGGGCCACAATGGGGCCGGACAGGGTAACAATGCCCAGGTCGTGCCCGTTGGCAGCCTCCACGATTACCAGATCCCCGGTATCTAATTTCTGGCCGGAATCGTTGATATAGAAACCTTTCCGTGTATTCTTGAAGCGGACCTCGAATATGTCGGGGCAGGTACCGTCCTCAACTCCCTTCAGCCAGTTACGGTCGGAGAGTTTGCAGCACCCCGCCCTGTAGCCGCAGGAAAACTCTTCGTCGGAAGAACCCCTCGTTACCGAGCAGCCGCGGAAACAATCGAATTTTATGCTTTCGTTATCCATCAGATAAGTCCAATCAGTCTGTTCACCAAATCGGTGAAAATAATCTTCAAATTAACATTGCGATCCACAAGCCTGCTGGCCCTGTCCAGACAGGAAAGTGCATTCCGCGGAAACGTCTTACGCGCTCTGCCGGCCCATTCCGCCGCTTTTCCAGAATCTGCGGGAGCAAGGCTCAAACCCTGCTGAAGCAAAAACACTTTACGCATCGCATCGGCTGCAAATTTACAAAAAGCTTTGGCATTTTCACGTGACGGCAGCGCAGCAATTTCATCCCCGACGGAAAGAGCCTCAAACAAATCCCGCCTCAACAAGGCATCCATCAGACGGTCCAGAAGCTCCGGTTCCTGAAAATCGGGCGCGGGCTCGCAGCCCCCCAACTGGATATGCTGGCATCGGGACGCTATTGTGGACAGCACTTTCTCCGGAGCATGGGTAATCAGGAGGAACTGAGTGTTCGGTTCCGGTTCTTCTATAGCTTTGAGAAGACGGTTTGCCGCTTCCGGGTTCATCCTCTCGGGAAGATATATCACCACAGAGCGATAGCCCCCCTCGAGCGCGCTGAGCGAAAGCGTGGACAGCACCTCTTTCGACTCCGCCACCGCAATCAGGGCGGTCTTCCCTTCCATGCCCAGGGCTTCGTACAGCTCCGCTTCCTTGAAATGGGGATTCTGCTGCACCAGGCTGCGGAACTCAGTCATCAACTGCTGGGATGTTTTAGGCGCCGTGGTGGGAAATATGATATGTACGTCGGGGTGGATGAGCTTGGAAATACGGTTGCAGGAAGGGCAGACTCCGCAACTGTCCCCTTCAGCACGGGAACCGCAGTACAGATATTGAAGGAATGCCAGCGCCGTTGCGAAAGCCGATCCGCCGTCTGGCTCGGAAAACATGATGGCATGCGGAATCCTGCCGGAATCCACCATAGCTTCCAGCACCGAGAGCACTTCCTGCCTGCTGCCTGTATCCGCGAATCTCATTGCGTGCGCACTGCGTTATATCGTGCCAGGGCCGCAAGGGCTTCCCTTTCTGGGGAAGGGGCGAGCACCTCCAGCGCCTCCAGCGCCTCGTTTATATAATCGTCCAGCCTGCGGGAAGCGTACTCCAGCCCTCCGTTTTCCCGTACGAATTTTTGGAGCCGCCCGCAGTTTGCAGGCTCGCCGGGTATCTCGAGAACCATCTTCCGCACTGCGGCTTCGTCGCCACAGTTCTTCATGGCGCCCAGCAGCGGAAGGGTTATCTTCTTTTCTTTCAGGTCTATACCCACCGGCTTCCCTATTTCCGGACCGTCCCAGTAGTCGAAAATGTCGTCCCGTATCTGGAAGGCGATGCCGGTCGCCGCCCCGTACTTTCCAGCCGCTTCGCACAGTGCCTCGGGAGCATCCACCGAGAGGGCGGCGACCCGGCAGGCAGACTCGAACAGGGAAGCGGTCTTGCAGTAGATGATACGGATGTAGTCTTCCTCGGTGGTGTCCGCCGTCTGGGCCTTCTGCAACTGGAGCATTTCCCCTGACGCAAGGTCGGACAAGGTACGCGCATAGAGTTTGACAGCCTCTGCCTGATGGGCCGTCCCCATCACCACTCCCACCGCTCTGGAGAGCCAGAAATCGCCCACCAGCACGGCCACAGTGGCTCCCATGCTGGCCGACAGCGTGGGCTTGCCGCGCCTGACGGAACTCTGGTCAGCCACGTCGTCGTGCATGAGAGTGGCGTTGTGCAGCAGCTCGGAGGCCGCCGCATAATCTATGCTGTCGCCGGTAACGGTGCCGCACGCCCGGGACATCAGCAGCGACATTATAGGCCTCAGCTGCTTGCCGGCGTTGGACAGCACAGAGCCGTTTATTGAGTCCAGCAGCTTGATATCGGTGGCCAGAGCCGCCCGGACGCACCCCTCATAGGACGTCCAGTCTGCTCCCAGCATCGATATTAACTCAGCTCCGTTCACAATATAGCTTCCAGTTCTTCTACGGTTGAAGGCAGCAACAGGCGGGCCCTGTCGGTGGGCTCCAGCATGCCGGTCTTCTCGAAATGTTCCAGCAGGGCGTCCAGGGGCTCGTAAAAGCCGCCTATATTCAAAGCCGCGATGCGTCCGTGGAAACGGCCAAGCTTAGACAGCACCAAGGTCTCGAAAAGCTCGTCCATAGTGCCGATGCCGCCGGGAAGGGCAACCACGACATCCACTCCCTCCCGCATGGCTTCCTTGCGCTCCGACATAGTGTCTTTCCACACTACGTCGGTAAGCTTGGGATGTACCAGCGGCTCCATGAAACGGGGCAGCACGCCGCGCAGCCTGGCTCCGCATGCGGCACCCTCGTCGCAAATGACGCCCATTGTACCCTTGACAGTACCGCCCGAGACTATCTCGTAGCCCCGGGAAGCCGCTGCCCTAACTATCCTGCGGGCCGCCTCGTTGTATTCCGGGGCAATGCCTGAGCAGGCAGAGCAGAAAAAGAGTACTCTCATAGGTACTGCTCTATCTTCGCTGCGATGTCCTTTTTGGGAAGAACGCCTACGGTACGGTCCACTATTGCACCGTTCTTGACAAATACGAGAGTGGGTATGTTGCGTACGCCGAATTGGGCGGCAATATCTTCGCAGTCATCCACATTGCACTTCGCCACGGTGGCCCTGCCCTCATATTCCATGGCAAGCTCGTCCACCGTAGGGGAAAGAATACGGCAAGGGCCGCACCAAACGGCCCAGAAATCTATGACCAGAAGCCCTGGCTCCGCCATGAACTCCTGAAAATTCGTTGTTGTTATAACCTTTTCCATACCCGACAAATATACAAAAAAACTGAATTGTTGAGGCCGTATACAGAATACTTATTCAAAGAAATTTCGGACGCAAGGAAAAAACAGCCGGTCTCAATACAGGAGCAGGCCCAGCACGGCACCGGCAAGGATTATCAGAATGGGGCTTGCTTTCCCCCAGTAAGACGCCGCGAAAGCCGCTCCCAGCAGACACCAGCTCTTCCAGTCGGACATGTTTTCCCGCACAATGCTGAAGCGGGGAACGCAGCCGCACCATGCCGTACGTACCACCAGGATGACGGCGGCGGCGCCTATCAAGCCCACCACCGCCGGCCGCAGCCAGCCCATAGTACCTTCGAAAAGACTGTTGCTCCGGAACCTGGTGTAGAACTTTACAATAGCCAGGACTATTAGGAATGACGGCAGCATAAGGGCCAGAGTAGCTGCCGCGGAGCCGCATACGCCCAGCCAATGAAGCCCCGTAGCCTCGTAGAGCACGCTGTAACCTACGTAGGTGGCGGCATTGATGCCTATGGGGCCCGGGGTCATCTGGGAAATGGCTACGATGTCCGTAAAGGCGCTCTCGCTGATCCACTGGTGCGCCACTACGACCTGCGTCTGAAGCAGCGAAAGCATAGCGTAGCCCCCTCCGAAAGTGAATGCTCCCACGAGGAAGAAAGTCCAGGCCAGCTGCAGTATGAGACTCAATGCGTCCATTTCTCCTTATAGTAGCTTACGCTGAAGCCTATCACTATGACTACCAGCAATATATAGATGGGGGAAACATTCAGGAACGCCACCAGCAGCAGGGACGCCGCTGCAATCCCCCACTTCCACCAGCTGGTGCAGGACTTCTTCGCCATGTTTATCATTGGCACGGCGATAAGCGAAATGACTACAGGCCTTATACCCCGGAATGCCCTTTCCACCCACGGATTGTCCCGGAATGCGGAGAAAAACATGGCGATTGCCAGAATGATGAGGAAGGATGGGGTGATGGAGCCCAGGGTAGCCGCAATGCTGCCCTTGATTCCCCTGAGGCGGTGACCGGCGAATATGGAGATATTCACCGCCATAACCCCCGGGGCGCTCTGTGACAGGGCCACGATATCCGGCAGTTCCTCGTCGGAAATCCAGCCGCGCCGCGACATCTCCCGCTGTATGATAGGTATCATGGCATAGCCGCCGCCTATCGTGAACGCTCCTATTTTGGCGAACACGGCGAAAATCTGCCAC
>JAFWPT010000432.1 GCA_017509375.1 Bacteroidales bacterium
AAACGCCGGAGGGTCCACTATCATCATATCGTACCGGCCTTCTTCACACTGACCCAGGTATTCGATGGCATCGCAGCATAGGGAGCGGTGTTCGCCTGCAAATGCATTCAAGCTGACATTCCTGTCCACCAAAGCCATAGCCTTGGCGGAAGAGTCCACGCTGTCTACGGAAAGGGCGCCTCCCCTTAAAGCATACAGACTGAATCCTCCGGTATAGCAGAAAAGGTTGAGTACCCGTTTCCCGCAGGCATACTTCCCCACTATTGCCCGGTTGTCACGCTGGTCCAGGAAGAAACCGGTCTTTTGTCCTTCCACCCAGTTGACAATGAAGCGGCAACCGTTCTCGCTGACTATCCTCTCCCCTTCTTCGAAGCCGGGAGCTTTGTAAATGTACCCGTCCACCAGATCGAGCCCGGCTTTGAACGGAGCAGTGCCGGAACTCTTGTCATATACCGCTTTCAGTCTGTCGCCGAAAACCAGCCTTAACGCCTCGCAGATACGGTTTTTGGCGCGGAACATTCCGGCACTGTGGGCTTGCATCACGCATACCCCGTCGTACCAGTCGATTATAAGCCCGGGAAGGCCATCCCCTTCACCGTGTATCAGCCGGAAGCAATTGGTGTCTGCCGAGGGCAAGCCTATCGCTTTTCTGGCTTTTAGTGCATCAGAGATTGCATCTGCCCAGAAAGATGGAGACTGAGGGTCTCCGGAAAAACTTAAAATCCTTACAGCGATGGAGCCTATCTGATAGTGGCCGCTGGCCAAATAGCGTCCTTCGCTGTCGTGGACGGCCACCAGATCACCTTCTGCCGGTGCGCCTAGAATCTGGGCTATAGCCCCGGAGAAAACCCAAGGATGGAAACGGCGTATAGACTCGTCTCTACCCCTTTTCAGTATTATCTTCACCATTGTCCGATTCTTTCTTCTTGCGGCGGTGCCGCTTGCGTTTAGATGTGCCGGCGCGCAGTTTTTCAGCCGCAATATTGGCTTCTTTATGCTCTACCGCGGCTTCGTGAGCCAGGCGGTCTTGAGGCGGCAATATTTCTTCCGGGCTTAGAGGATGTTTCTCGCTTTCCAGCAGTTTCAAATACATTTCACGGCATACCCATGCGTCAGTGGCCGCATAATTACACTGCGAAGGGCTCAATTCAGGCGTTTCCCAGTTGGACAACTGCTGCGCTTTTGATATCCTGCAGCCCAGTATATTGGCCGCCAGCTTTTTAACGCTCTTATCCCTGATCCCCCACTCCCAGGCAATCTTCTGAAGGTCCACAAAACCGTCGGGAGTAAAAGGATGAAGTCTCTGAAGGCCCCGGACATCGTCCATTACTGCCGCCCCAACCTTTATTATCGACTTGCTCGACAGTATGCTGCACAAGCCGCGCCTCATGCCGATTTCCCCGACCCGGAACAGATATGCCCTGCGGGGCCCTGAGAGCTGCAGAAGCGCTACGCCGTGGTTGTGCTGGCCGGGAGAAAAGACCGGACGGCTCTCAGTATCAAAGCCGAGAACCTTCTGCCTCCGGAGATAAAATATGGCGCGTTCGAACTCAAGCCCGGGCTTGTCTATTACGATAATCTCCCCGGGGAATGTGCCGAGAGGCATTTTCTCTATTTCCGATGGCTCTATACTAATCTTGAACATTCTCTACAGGGATCAGCAGGTATTCCGTTCCATCCTCGACCGGACGGGCTTTTACAGTAAAACCGAGGGACTGAGGCTGGGCAATTCTATGGGTAAAAAGGCTGCGTTCGCGAAGCAGTTCATAGCATCTGGACATTGTAAGCTGTGATGCCGCAAAGACATTGAAATCTGGCGCAAGAAGCTTGCCGTAACGCAGATACTCCTCGCGGCTGAAATCCCGCATCGCCTTCACCTCTTCTTCGACGGAATTGAGGTTTACCCTCCAATCATCAATAAGCAACGCGTCCAGAGGCTCTTCCCCGCCTGCGGAAAGGTAGGATTCAAGAAAGCCGGCAAGCACTTTTCCGGAAGGTGTCGCAGCTACGAATGAATGTGCGCCAACTACTTTATGTTCAGTGAGTTTGGCATTAAAGACGGTCTGGTAGATACCGCTTGCCAAGTATAGGCTGTCACATATAATACCGCAGTTGAAGTACTTCTTTTCCATGCCGAGAGCGGCATCGAACAACAGGTCCTGTGGTGAAATGACCGGGACACTGCAGGCGCAAAGAGTGAAAAGGGTATCGATGTCGAATTTGCCGTAACTCTGGAACCACGGGTCGGCCAGGATTATCATCTTTGCCGGTACCTTCTCGAGATTGCCGTCCAGGTCGTATATACTGGCATTGCACTTTGGAGACAACGCGGAAAGGGTGAAACGAACCGAAAGTTCCCTTAAGGCATCATATCCGTTTTGTTCCCCGAAAGAGCCATAGGGAGTAAAAATCTTGTCGCTTATGCTGGCAAAACGTTCTCCGGCAAAATCCTTGAGACCGTCACTCCAGTAGCGGCCACGGGCATTTTCGTAAATGTCACATTCAAGAAAACTGTTGCTGATGAGCGCACACGAAGAAGAATCACCTACGATGTAGATATCACCTGAAGAAGCCGGCTTGCCGTTGGATGCCAGAAGTATATGCTCGGGAGCAGAATAATCGGCGGCAATACTCTTGACCAGGGCTATGGTGTCCCGCCCTGAAGTATCGGGGCGCCGACAAGCAGCCAGGGACAGGACGATAATAAGAACGGGTATCAGGTACTTTCGCATAAACATAACCTATTATCTCACAAATATACAAAAAATCCATATCTTTGCATACCTAAAATGTAGATTGTTTATGGGGCATCACCATCATCACCATCATGGTACACAAAAAATTACCGCAGATTTAAAAGGTCTATACATCATAACCATCATATTGGTTTCCATGTACGTAGCATTCGAAGCCTGGATGGGATTCAGATATGACGCGCTTACTCTTGTTTCTGATGCCGGGCATAAGCTGATAGATGTTTTCTCCCTGTTACTCACCCTCATAACATTCTGGCTTTCCAAGTCAGCCGCCAGCCGCAACTATACTTTCGGCTTCCGTAAACTGTCAATCATCATTTCACTTTTCAACGCTGTACTAGTGGTTGCCGTAGCCGGCACGATTATCTGGGAAAGCGTTGAAAGGATACTTGAACCGGGAGAGATGGAACCGGACGGCACCGCTATCAGTATTACAGCTGCGGTAGGCTTCGTGGTTAACTGCATCGCCTCTTTTCTGCTGAGCATCAAACGTCATCACGATGTTAATACTATGGGGCAGTTTATCCATACCATAACGGACGCGCTTGTGTACGTCGGCGTGGTTATTTCAGGCTTTATTATAAAGTGGACCGGGCTTGCCATTATTGACCCGCTTATAAGTATACTCATAGCTATTCTGGTTCTGTTTAACATCTGGAAAGTGCTGAAAGAGAGTTTTCGTTTGAGCGTTGACGGCGTTCCGTCCACAGTCGACCAAGATATGCTTCTGGCCAGAATCAAGGCTGTCCCCGGTCTCAGGCAAATTGATAATCTACATATCTGGGCGGTAAGCACTATCCAGCCCGTTTTTTCCGCGGTCCTGGTGCTTGACCCTGCCGCTTCGGCTTCTTCCGTAGTAGCTGAAGTAAGGAGTATTTTGAAGGAATGCGGAATCGAAGACTCTACCCTTGAAACCAGCATACAATGAGAATCAGACCGGGCAGTTACAAAACAGAAAGTGGGAGTATGTAAGGCAAGGACTACTCTCACTTTTTTCTTCGCCTTTAAATACATTATATGAAATAATGATTATATTTGTGAATCTAGGATTCTTTGAAACAAGTTTAGAATAGTTTGTATAATGAAAAAGTTAATGATCACTCTGGCGCTCGGATTTGTCGCCGCAGCAGCTTTCGCACAGCCAAGGCCTGCAATTCAAATTCCTGAATATGAATTTACTACGGTAAAAGCCAACCCTATAACATCTATAAAGAACCAATTCCGTAGCGGTACTTGTTGGGCCTATTCTGCAATTGCTTTCTTTGAGTCAGAGGCAATACGTCTCGGCAAAATTACCGATACGTTGAAATACCCTGATTTCTCCGAGTTTTTCGTGGTCGGCAATTCCTACTATGAAAGGGGCATCAAATACGTCCGTCTTGACGGCAATCTTACTTTCGGCGCAGGCTCTGAAGCCGATGACGCCTTGCATATCATCCGCGATTATGGTATCGTCCCCAATGCAGCCATGACCGGAATGAATTATGGTACCGAACTGCCCGTCCAGGGGGAATTGGACGCTGTCCTCAAGAGTTTTGTATCCACTATTGCAAAGAACCCCAACAAGACTCTCAGCACCGCATGGCAAAGGGCCTACAAGGCGATTATCGACGAGTATCTCGGAAAATGCCCCGAATCTTTCGTGGTTGACGGCAAGGAGTACACTCCGGCCAGCTACAGGGATGCGATGAAAATCAACCCTGATGATTATGTAACTCTTACCAGTTTCACCCATCATCCTTTCTATACTAAGTTCGCAATTGAGATCTGTGACAACTGGCGCTGGGATGAAGCCTACAATATTCCTATCGATGAGTTTATGGCTGTTATCGACAATGCATTAAACAACGGTTTCACTCTTGCCTGGGGTGCAGATGTCAGCCATCCTGGCTTCAACCGCAACGGCGTTGCCATTTTCCTGGACATGAGTCCGAAGGTGTCTTCCGGCTCGGATCAGGAGCACTGGGTGGGCAAGGCAGACGGAGCTCCGGCTCCCGTTAAGATTCAGGAAGCTGTGCCTACTCAGGAGTCCCGTCAGAAAGACTTCGACAACAAGACTTTGACAGATGATCATGGCATGCAGCTGTACGGTATTGCCAAGGACCAGGATGGAAAGAAGTACTACATGGTAAAGAATTCCTGGGGGCCTACCGGTAAATACAAAGGCCTCTGGTATGCTACAGAGGCGTTCGTAAAGGGCCAGTCCATCGATGTGATGGTTCACAAAGATGCCGTCCCCAAGGATATCAAAGCCAAGCTTGGCATTAAATAGTTTATGAAAAAGTATATCCCCGACATGATAACCTCGATGAATCTCCTGTGCGGGATCATCGGGGTTGTTTTTGCTTTCAAGGGAAGGCCCGACCTTGCCTTTATCCTCATGCTGGCGGCCTCTGTAGCAGATTTCCTGGACGGTCTTGCCGCCCGGGTTCTGGGCGCATACTCGGATATGGGCAAAGAACTGGATTCGTTGTGCGATCTGGTTTCCTTCGGCGTTTTGCCCGCCGTGATGCTGTACAACTGCTCACGCACCTGTATGTTTGGAGAAAGCTGGATATGCTGGATTCCGCTTCTGGGGATTGCCCTTGCAAGCGCATTGAGGCTGGCGAAATTCAATACCGACAGCCGTCAGGTCTCCGGTTTTCTGGGGCTCCCGACTCCTGCCAGCGCTATGATTGCCGGCTCATTATGCTATTATGTAGCTGCCGATCCGGCTTGTTTCCTGGCAGACTGGTGTGCCGGTCCCGTTTTTATCCCCATGCTCAGCCTGTGCCTGGCGGTCCTTATGATCTGTGAGATTCCCATGTTCTCGCTGAAATTTCACAAGGACGATTCCAAAACGCTGAAAAACAAAAGGATGGCTTTTGCATTTGTGGTGCTTGCAGCCATCCTCGTAGTAGTTTTCTGCCGTCTGGACTGGTCTTTGGTTATCCTTCTCAGCCTTACGGTATATGTGTTGAAGAATATTGTCTATGCTATTTTGAAGGTTTAGCTTCGTAAGCTTCAGCCGCTTTCTTCATCTTCTCTACGCGCTTTTCCGTCTGGGGATGAGATGAGAACAAGTGGACGACAATATCGTTGGAACTGCTCCCCGAAAGGGCGAGCAGTTTGTTTAATGCCTTTTCCATGCTATGAGGTCCATAGCCTTGGTTGATGGCAAACTGGAAACCGTTCTGGTCTGCCTTGTACTCCTGTGCTTGTGAGAATTGGGCGGTAACTAGCGACTCCCCGAGGTCCCCAAGGAGGGAAGAAATAATGGCGCCGTAAGAACCGGCCGAGCCGACTACGTCACGGGCGGCTGATGCGAGGTAAGCATTCTTCAAGCTCTTCTTGGTGTCTTGATGGATGACATGACCTAGTTCGTGCCCTATGATGGCAACAAGTTCATCATCATCCATCGCATCCATCAATCCGGAATACACTCTGATGGAGCCGTCTCCGCAAGCGAATGCATTGATTTCATTGGTTTTGTAAACCTTGTAGTTTATGGGCATCCCGTTTACCTGGTCAACACCCTTGAGCAAATTGGCAAGACGCTTTTGGTATGCGTTGCTTGCCAGAGTGTTCTGGGCATCGAGAGAGATTATTGTCTGCTGGCTCAAAGCTACTACTTGCTCGTCAGAAATACTGGCGGCAGTGATTGCTTTTCCGGCAGCGGAAGCCAGTCCGTTGGGATTCCACTGGATGCTGGATAAAATGGAGCAACTGCAAAGAGAGAGAACTGCAGTGCAAATCAGGATTAATCGTTTCATATAGCGTGATGTTTTAGTTCTTCAATCATGGCGGTGGCAATTGCGCTGGAAGCACCATGGCCGCCCAGCATTTCCCGGATAGCGGCATAGTCGGCTTTCATCGACTCACTGTAGTCCCGGTCGTTCAGCAGGCGGCGGAGTTCTTCGGCTATTGCCTCGGGCGTTACTTTGTCTTGTATGAATTCGCGGAATGCCCCGCGGTTCAAGCACAAGTTGCCGAGGGATATATAACGTATCCTGCGCAGTATGCCCAGAATGCGTGTCGCAATAAAGTAGCTGAAACCGTCGGTGCTCCAGCATACCAGCTGTGGAGTCCCTGTCAATACCGCCTCCAGGGAAGCCGTACCCGAATTGATAACTGCGGCTTCGGCAAATTTCAGAATGTCGTAAGTGCGGTCAAACAAGAGCTCTACGTTATCCCTCCCTTGAATATACGGAAGGTAATCTGATTCGGAAGCGGACGGAGCCCCGGCAACCAGCACTTTCATGCCGAGCCCGGAAACTGCTTCAAGGCAAACCGGCAGCATCCGGCTTATTTCCCCTTTCCTGGAGCCTGGAAGGACCGCGATATACGGTTCATCAGACGGGCGCTCAAAAACGTGGGCATCAATTGCTTCAGGTAAGGGATTCCCCTTGTAGATGAAAGGGATCCCCTTCCTGGTGAAATAAGGCACTTCGAACGGAAAAACGATAAAGAGTTTGTCCACGTACGATTTAAGCTGGCGGTTACGCCACTCCCTGGAAGCCCAGGTCTTCGGCGCGATGTAGTAGAATACCCGAAGTCCGGCTTTGTGACAGTAGCGGGCCACCCTTAGGTTGAATCCCGGATAGTCAATAAGGATAACTATATCCGGCTTCCAATGGAGTATATCATTCTTGCAGAATGTCAGCTTGCGGGTAAGAGCTCCCGCCTTTTTCAGGACTTCGCCGTAACCCATGACGGCATCTTCACGGTAGTTGACAGCAGGTTCCTGACCACCAGCTGCGGCAGACATGAGAGCGCCTCCCCAGAAACGGAATTCCGCTTCCGGGTCTCCGGCCTTCAGACCTTTCAGCAGAAAGCTGCCGTGAAGGTCTCCGGACGCTTCTCCTGCTATCAGATAATACCGCATAGACGCTCGATTTCGTCCGTATCTGTATTGTCCAAGTTCAACGGTGTAATGGCGACGTATCCGGCTTCCATCAGCTTGTGGTCTGCATCGCTGAGATTGCCGGGATTCTCCACCATGTCCCCTGCCATCATGTATATTTCTTCTTCCGGATGGGCATTTTCGATGTATCGGACATCAGCATCGCTGGGACGATGGTTGCGTGCTGCGAGGCGTTCCGATGAATAGCCGACATACTCATTCTCCCAGTGTACTATGCCCATTCTGGACATTTGTACCCCTTTGATTTCTGAAAGAGGAATATTCGGAAAATTGATGTTGTAAATGCAGCCGAAGCGACTGCTGAAAACCGGCAGCAACTTATCCAGGATACCCGGAAGCATTGCTTCCACAGCACTGAAATCCGCATCGTCATCGAACGAGTCAAGGCTTACGGCTATAGACCTGATACCATTGATTGCGCCCTCGCTTGCAGCTCCCACCGTTCCTGAATAACATGATGCTGTCGCAGCATTGTTGCCATGGTTGATCCCGCACACGACAAGATCCGGTTTTACAGGATACAAGATATTGTCGATGGCAAATTTTACGCAACTTGCCGGGGTGCCGTCAAGGTACCACCAGTCTTCTCCCGGCTTGCTGTCCAAATGCCTGACTGCAATAGGCTTGAACCCCATGGAAACAGCCATTGACATCCCGCTTTGAGCTGATTTGGGAGCAATAACTGTCAATTCTCCAAAGGGCCTAAGGATATTTACAAGGCTGCGTATGCCCTTCGCCTTGTATCCGTCATCATTTGTTACAACAATCCTCATCTTTTTTCTGCAAATATAATGGAAATTAAGTAATTTTTTGATAAATTTGCGCCGCCTTTAAAAGACAAAATTATTGTTAAACTTTTATAAACACAAAAATGGTTAAACTTGGTATTAACGGTTTCGGTCGCATCGGCCGTATGGTATTCCGCGCAGCAGTTGAAAATTTCCCCAATGACGTAGAGGTTGTAGGTATCAACGACCTGCTCGATCCTGATTATCTCGCTTACATGCTCAAGTACGATTCCGTACACGGTGCATTCCAGGGCGATATCGCAGTAGAGGGCAGCACCCTTATCGTCAACGGAAAGAAGATCCGCCTCACTGCCGAGATGGATCCCGCCAATCTGAAGTGGAACGAGGTCGGAGCTGAGGTCGTGGTTGAGTCCACCGGTCTTTTCCTGACCGACGACAAGGCCCGCAAGCACATCGAGGCCGGCGCAAAGAAGGTTATCATGTCCGCTCCCTCAAAGGACGCTACCCCTATGTTCGTCTATGGTGTCAACCATGAGACCTATGCAGGCCAGGACATCATCTCCAATGCATCTTGCACAACCAACTGCCTTGCTCCTATCACCAAGGTTCTCAACGACGCATTCGGCGTAAAGCGCGGCCTCATGACCACCGTTCACGCTGCTACTGCCACCCAGAAG
>JAFWPT010000433.1 GCA_017509375.1 Bacteroidales bacterium
CCAGGCTCAACAATTTGAATCTCCCCGGTGTCCGCTTCCGCCCTGTCTATTACAAGCCGTTCTATGGCGGTGCGGCTGGCAAATTGCTCAAGGGGGTGCAGTTCTATTTCACAGATTATAGCATTGCTCCCACCGCTCTGCTGCAGTTCTATGTGATGCAGGAGTTGCACGCTATGTACCCGGGCCGCAGCCCCAAAATTGGTGAGGACTTAAAAGGTTCCATGCTGGGCAAGGTGATGGGCGGCAGCACAGCCCTTAGGCTCTTTGCAAAGCGCTATCGCGTAGAAGACATGCTGGAGTTCTGGAACAAAGACCGCGATGCCTACCTGGAAAAGGCGAGGAAGTACCATAGATACTGAAAACAAAGGACATTCATATACTTCTCGAGTGGTTTTTGATGTTTGCGTGTGAGATGATTATTGTCTAACTTTGATATAAAGCATAACCATCATGAACCCACGATGCTCCCTATCATTGTTTTTTATGCTGCTAAGTAGCTTACTTGGCGCCCAGACATACCATTTCCAATACACGCACGATACTATTGGAAACAGGGTATCTCGAATATACCAGACTTCGCCTTCGAAGGGTGGCGCTTCTTTTGTTGAGATGTCTGGAGTCGCCAACTTACAAGGCGATGAGGCGTTCAAAGCAGCGGCACACAACGATAGCAGCTCATTAAGTGTAGCTACTGCAGAAACAGACACTACAAAATACGTGTTTCCATACAAATCCCCGGCAGAGAAAGCGGCTTATTTGGAGGCTATGATGGATGATGTTGTCCGGCAGAAGCCGTACCCTGTTGATGGTGACGTTCGTGATGTATCGAACTATTCAGTTGGCGAGATAGCACTTTCGTATGGAATCTCCAGTTCAGGGGCAAGGACATACAGCATACCGATTTACACAGCGCCCGACATAAAGTATGCTCCGGCGCTTTTTTGGGTATATAACAGCCAGGGAGGATACGGTTACGGCGGATATGGTTGGGATATCGGCGGATTGTCTGTCATTACGCTTACTCAAAAGAGCCTGTATTGGGATGATGATATAACAGCTGCCTCCGTGGATGATACGGATCCCGTGTTCTGTCTTGACGGCATCCGTCTGGTGAGGAACACCAACAGCGCAACTAAGAGTTCCTTTCCGCTGGTTACCGCCACCGGCCCGAGGGTGCTTGTAGCGCCAGTGAGAGGACAGTCGGACTATGTCACATCATTCACCGTCCTCTACCCCGACGGCAGCCGGGCGACGTTCGGCACCGGAAGCGACCTCGGCTTCACCCTGCCGTCATATCCGATGACCAGCTCCACAAGCCTGACGGGTGAAAAGATAGATTATTGCTATACGCTTGACACCGCAGACGGCAACCATGCCATTGACAGTGTACGCTACGGCATTGACGCTGCGGGCCATGCGGCGGCAGTCATAAGGTTTGCATCATCACCTTCTTCTGAGTATCGTTATTATGCCGGCAAGAAGGTAAAGCGTTTGCCGACAGTTTCAGGAATTGAATCCGTTTCGTCAGGAGTTACATTATACTCTTATGGTTTGTCGTACCATATCGGAGATAGGGCAAAGTTGCTGTCTTCCGTCACACTGACGAATGCGGCGGGAGAGAGCCTCCCGCCACTCTCTTTCACCTATGGGGTAGATGTGCCAATTCATTTCGGTCAGGATTCAATAAAGGTGCTTGACACCCTTCCTGTGCCAGGACTATTCGCTGTGGATAGTTGCGTTCTTCGAAGAGGTAAATTCCTGCGCGGCAGTTACGACGACGGAATAGTCACATATAGGAATTATCCTGTGTATGAGGAGATTTCGACAGGTGTCTTTGGCTGTACCTATCCTGCTGATTCGCTTATTTCATTCGCTCCTTGTGTTATTGACAATCTCTCTGTATCAACAATAGAGGCTGATGCCGGTTTCTTAACAGCAGAGGCTGTTGATGTTGACGGAGACGGTATAGATGAGGTAGTGAAGGTGTGTCAAGGAGGAAAGCTTCCGGATGCGCAACAATACATTCTGAATATTTGCATATATGAGCGAGGTACAAACAACACCCTTGTCTTTAGCAGAGCATTTAATGTACCCGTGGATGGTGTAATTGAATACACGCAGGGCAACAGTATTACATATAGTCCATACCGAAGGACTTTCCGTTGGGGTGATTTTTTGGGAAATGGCAAAACTCAATTGTTGGCCGTAAGTTATTCTGATAATGGATACGGGATAAGCCAAACCCCTCATGCATCTTTGATAGACCTGGATTCGGTCTCTAATCCATCCAACATTGACCTCTTCGTTCAACTGACTCCCGGAAATGAACGCAATTTGATATGCGCGGATTTAGATAATGACGGTAGGACTGAGATATGCTTTGCTACAACTTCGGGTCTTGTGGTTGACCGTTGGGGCCAGAACAATACTTTTGAATGGGTGGCTACCCATTCGAACATTACCCAAAGCATTATTGACTCAGAAGATGTCTATTATTCAGATATCAACGCGGACGGTTATCTTGATATAATCAAGGCCCCGACTAAGGGCTCCTCCGGTACAACATGGACGTTCTATTTAAACACGGGAACGGATTTTGTCGTCAGGGAACAGCAGCACATTTTCAACGAGACACGGGATGAATTCTTTTTTATCGATATAAACCGCGACGGCTACCCCGATATTCTGAACAGAAGAAACGGAGTATCGTTGGTATATTATCTGAACGAAGATGGGATGGGTTTCCATAATTTCAACAGTTCCTTTGCGTCTCTTCCCGCCACAGGTTTTATTCTCCCGGCAAATATCATTGATTACTCAGCAATGAGCAGCTTTATCATTGCAGACAGTCATGAAATATATGAATATGAATATACATCTTACTCACCATTGTTGCGCCATCTGGTCCAGTCCTGTGACAGCTACGGCAAGATAGTACGCAATACTTACGGCTACCTGCCACAGTCGAGCCTCTACTGGACCAACAGTCCGACAGGTATCAGCGCTGCTGACGGCTATCAGCTGCGTGTCCTGCCGCTGTACGTGCTCACCGGCGCCAAGGGCTTTCTCTGTGACAGCGACACCTCGCAGGTTATGCTCAATGACACCTACTCTTGGTGGGACGGCGTGGTCAACATCCGGGGCCTGGGATTCTGTGGTTTCTCGAAGACAAGGACGGTAGGTCTTCTGGACGGTGTCACATCTGTCTCGATAAATACCTTCAACCCTCAGAAAAGAGGCGTGCCGGTGAGCGCAATCAGGCATACCGGAAGCGAGAGCGCACCGCCATACCACAGCGTCGCCTATACCTTCGACAACAATGCCACGACATACGGCAAGATGAACCCGCGGCTTACACAAGTAGTTGAGACCGACAACCTGACAGGTATATCCACAACGACCACATACGCATACGACAGTTTCGACTATCCTACAAGCGTGTCTGTTGGCAAGAGCGTCCAGACATCTTCCGGGACAATTACAAACAGGGAGTGGGTGAACATTACGTACTCGCATAAAAACAATCCGTCAAAATATATCCTCGGTGCGGTCAAGACCAGGAACGTCAACCATGATTTTAACGGTGACGGAGTGTCGGAGCTGGGAGAGAGGTTTTCTTATACCCTCGATACGCTGTGCCGGCCCGTATTGTGCAAGGAACACGAGAGGCAGTACAATCCCGCCGATGTTGATGCAAGGTTCTATCTCGCCTCCACAGCCCGCTGGCAGTATGACGCACGTGGCAATATAATCCGCGAGGAGTCGGCCCCGTCCGGGTCTTCCGTGTACGTGGGGACTTCATATTCTTACGACTCTTCCGGACGCCATCTTGTCTCTTCCACAGACGCCCTCGGGCACACCACCTCATACTCCGGATTCGACATTTACGGCAACCCCTCCATCGCCACGAACCACAAGGGGCAGCAGACCCACTCATACCGTGACGGCTGGGGCCGCGTCACACGCACCGTGCATCCAGACGGCACGGTGGACTCCCTTGCCCGGGCATGGGGTGGCACTGGCGTATATAAAGAGACCGCGCTGTCTTCCGGCGCCCCCGACGTGACGGTCGACTTCGACGCTGCCAGCCGGGAGGTCCTGTCCTCAAAGAAGCGCTTTAACGGCCAGTGGCAGAAAGTCCGGACGCAGTACAACCAAAGAGGCCTTACATCGCAGGTATCTATTCCGTACCGTGGTTCATCTCCTTCGTACTGGAGTACATACACATACGACAACTACGGCCGGGTGACACGTATCGCCGAAGCCTCCGGCCGGAAGACGATATGGTCATACAGCGGCACCTCCGTCACGGAGCGCAAGGACGGAATAAGGACTACCCGGACGATGAGTCCCGCCGGGGCATTGCTTAGTGTGGATGATTCCCTGAGCACGATAACCTACGATTATCTTGATGACGGTCAGCCGGCATCGATATCTTCCACGGGCGGTGCCGCTACGACATTTGCATACGATACTCTCGGAAGGCGAACGTCCATCACGGATCCCAGCGCAGGAACCCGCAGCACGTCTTACCAGGTGAACGCTGACGGCTCCTCCGTGGTCACGGAGACCAACACCATAGGGAGTATCGCGACATCTTACGACCATCTCGGAAGGGTGACCGGAATCGTCCGGCCGGACTTCAACACCACCTGCGCTTACGACACCTGCGGCAGGATGGTATCCTCGGTATCCACCAACGGGACATTGTCGCGATACACATACGATGCCTATGACCGTGTCCTTACCGTTAAGGATTCCGTACCCGACGGCAAGTGGCTGCAGAGAGCTTATACATACAACGCGGCAGGCAACGTGGCGACGGCAGCATACACAAGCCAAGGAGGATATATAACGACGGAGACATATACCTACACAAACGGGTACAACACCTCCATAAAGCTGCCGGACAACACTGCGGTATTCTCCCTGACGTCGGAGAACGATCTGGGGCAGCCGACGGCCGCCACCACCGGCAGCGTGTCGCGCACATACGGATATACGGCCTACGGCCAGCCGACGTACCGGAAGATGAACAACGGGTCACTGCAGAACTACGGCTACAGTTTCGACGCCGCTACTGGCAACCTGCTGTCAAGGTCATTCCCGATAGGCCATTGGACAGCTACGGAATACTTTTCTTACGACAACCTTGGGCGTCTTACCCGTGCGGCAAACAAGGACATAACATACGATGCAAACAGTAATATCATATCCACCGACGGGGGCACCTCGACGATGGTCTATGGCAATGCCGTCCATCCGTACCAGATAACGGGGCTGAACGTTCCGACAGCCTATCCATCAGACACTCCTGCCCAGGTGCTTACTTACAAGGCATACGACCGTCCGGCGACTATCACGCAGGGAGACACAACGGCCACCTTAACCTACAATGCCAACTGCGACAGGGTGAGGATGCAAGTTTCGCGGCCGACAGGGAATCTCATCAGACACTATCTTGGCAGGTACGAGACTGAATATGACGCCGCATCCGGAGTGACCCGGCAGAACCTGTACCTTGGCGGTGACGCCTATTCGGCACCGATGGTACTCCAGAAGGTCGGCAGCGGCAACTGGACGCCATACATCATAGGCCGTGACCATCTGGGGAGCATAACCGATGTCATCAGCTCCAGCGGGACATCATTAGAGAAGAAAACATACGGAGCCTGGGGCAGCGGCACGCCGTCCTCCTATCTGTGGCGTGGATGGTGCGGTCATGAGTACCTTGACAGCTTCAGTCTAGTCAACATGAACGCCCGTCTCTACGATCCTATCCTCGGGCGGTTCCTTTCCCCGGATCCGTTCATCCAGGCTCCCGACCTCCCTATAAACTTCAACCGATATGCGTATTGCCTCAACAATCCACTGAAGTATAATGATCCGGACGGGGAGTTCGTGATAACAACCACGATGATTCTTGTTACAGGAGCTATTATCGGGGCCACTTTCGGTGGTATACAAGGATATAAGATTGGTCAGGCCAAAGGGTTGTCGGGTTGGGATATGTTCGGTTGCATTGCTGCTGGATCTGCAATAGGAGGTGCTGCTGCGTTTGCGGGCGGCTATGTTGCCACCGCCCTTGCGCCAGTTGTGGCTGCAGCAGGATATGGAGGGTTCGTCGGCGGCGCAATAACCGGGGCGTTCTCCGGAGCTGCCGCAGGTGCCATCAACGGATTGGGGTTTGGTGCGTTATCTACCGGAACTCTCGACGGAGCCTTTAATGCCGGTGCTCAGGGCATGGCGCTCGGTATGCTATCCGGGGCGGCAATGGGGGGAATCATGCAAGGCATATCTGCAAAACTTGACGGTAAGAATTTTTGGACAGGAAAGGAACCTCGCACTACAATAGATTTATCGCAGCAAACTGTGAGAAATGA
>JAFWPT010000434.1 GCA_017509375.1 Bacteroidales bacterium
CCAAGTTGCAAAGGTAAACATTATTTAACTGGATTACAAGTTTTCCCCATCCCTTTTTCAAAGAAAAAGAGAAAAGATATCAACAATTTATCAACCGGCTTCTTACGAGAAGTTGTAACCTACTGTCAAGGCCAACAGCGAGCGCATGTCGCCGTTATGGGAGAGGGTGAACGTAACGGAAGACGCGTTTCCGCTCCATTCGAGTGTATCAGCATCAAATGAGCCCGAGTTGGCACTGATTGACGCACCGCTTTCTTCTCCCAGAGTGAGCTGAATGGAAATAATCCTCTCCGTGCCGTTTGCGGTGATTGTAAAGGAGTTACCATTTCTGGTGGTGAGTATGGATCCGGCAGAATACAGGTAAACGCCGTCGGCATAGTAGGTTGGATTGTTTCCGCTCTGCTGATTATGATAGGCGGGAGACGAACTGCCGTCGTTTGTGGCGAAGGTAATAGTGAACGGCGCTGAAACCACACCGGCAAGGGTCATATCCTGGCCTTCTGACAGAGACATATCAGCAAAATCAATGAATGTATCAGCCTCCGGGAATACTATGGTGGGTCCGCTATATGCGTTGTCATAGCTGACAGAGCGTACCGACCTTGCGTCTGCACGGTTCATATTCTGGTAATACAGCGTATTAACCGCCGAACTCGTGAAGTTCAGGGTATAGCTGATACGGCACTGTACACCGTAGGTGGCATGATTTGTCCAATAATACCCGCCACCTTCCTTTGCCTGCAGCGCGCCGGTTTCGTGATCGATGTAACCTGCTGCCGGGAAGAAAGTAGTACCGGTGGTGGTATAGAAAAAGTATCCTTTGTCGAAACCGCCCTCGTGTCCGGATGAGAAGCTGTTCCAGGCGTAGTCCGGAGAGACGCAGAATTTGCGCGGGCTGGGGTCGTACACGGTCTTGTATGTAGGCAGGTTGCCGCTTGGAGCAACGGGATCGTTGGTGTTCATGGTTACGGTGCTCTTGATTCCGTACTTCGTGCACTGTGAATCCCATAAGTTGTTGTAATTCTCTATTACCCAATCGTAGTAAGTGCCGTTGAGCGAGCCAGACCACACGAGACGGTAGGTCGATGTGTCCCAAAAGAGATTTGAAGGATGCCGCACCGAACCGCCGGTATTGGTATCATCTGAATGCACGGTGAACAGGCCTTCCACAAAAGGATCCTTGCGTCCCCACTGGTAATATGTGGACCAGCCCTGAGTGGACACGGTCTCACATTCTGCCTGCTCCACGACCATCTCACCGGAACACAGGCCTTCCTTTTCCGTAGAGTCGAACCTGAGAGTAGCCCTGCGGGACTGATAAAACTGTCCCTTGCCAAGGTCTATCCATCCGAGGTTTACGGGCAATATGGTATAACTGCTGGAGCCGTTGTTCACGACCGACAGGTTCATGCTCTGGTCAGTTATCCAGATATGCCAGCTCCACACTACATCTCCGTCCGAATTCAATGCAGCGATGAGGGCATTGCCGGGACGGATATTCTCAGGAGATACATAGAAGCGGATGTAACGGCCGCCGCTGCCGCTGATAATGTCGATATTTGTAAGCACCTGAGGGTCTGTATATGATGCATTGGAATACAGACCTCCGGATGTAACAGGCACGTCGTTGGCATCATCCCACACACTGTACTGCTGCCAATGGATTCGCGTACTGTTGCATGTGATATACGAAGTCCCGGCACGGTCGGATTCTATCCAGGCATTGCGTATGGAATTGTTGTTGTAGTTGCCGAAATTGTTGAGGTGACCTGCACCGTTCTGTCCCACATAACTGCCCTGGTTGATGGTGCCGTTTTCTACTCCGTTTCCATATACCAGCGGGAACATATACCAGCCGGGAGCCTGGATGACGTAGCAGTTTGCCGTATACTGGCCGCTGTCCTGGGTGCGGTTTACGAAGTCCCACCTGGACAAATCGACCGGAGAAGCCATAGTTCCCAGTTCGGTAGCGTTCTTCAACCTGTCCACATGGGAGGTAACTTCCTGTGCGGCCACATCTTCCTGATACAGTTTGGAGACGTCCGTCGCCAGAAGCCCTTCAGAACTGAGAGGAAGACCGGTCAGCCAGCTGTAATTACTGTCGGCCAGGACATCCGCAAGCGGAGTCCAGTCGTCTGTGCCAGAACCGGTCTTGACCATAGTAACCCAGCCCCCCAGAGTTTCAGTAGAGCCGTTGACGATACGGCCGCTTGTAACGGTGAAATCCTGTGCGGACGAGGAGCGTACACCGGTATAATCATAGGTGAGCTGAACTTTATCTACCGAAAGCCTGTATTCGAGAGTCGGAAGACCGATATTATTCAGGTTGTGCTTGTTGCCTCCGGTGAAAGAGAGCCAGTTGCCTCCGTCATCTTTGATATCGAGACTGGAAGTGCCGTTCTCCGTTGACACTACTGTCAGCGTAAGGTTGCCGATGGTGTGCGGAAGGGCGAAGAGAGCAACTGTAAGAGTTTCATTCTGAGCAAGTTCAACACCGTTTCCGCTGAAGGTGGCGCTGATGGAAGAGTTACTGTCGGTGAGGGCGTAGTCGCCATAATTCACATAGCTGCCGCCGGCGAGCTTGTAGGTGTAGGTGCGGTCATTGCTTTCCGAGAGCACTGCTTTGTAGGTTCCGCAGAGCGGTGAGGACGATGACGACAGCTTCACTTTCTTTACGTGGATGGCTGACGCATCAGGATTCTTTACAGTAACGTAAAAGGTCGTTACGATGGGCGTGAAAGACAACAGAATATCGCCGGTCTCATGAAGCTGGCCGGTGGCCGCCGCAGTCATGTAGGCGAGTTTCATATCTGCGTAGTAGTCTTTCGAAAGTTCGTTGGTCAAAGGGCTTTGGAAAGACTGGTCTGACGGCAATACTGCTGTCACTACGTTAGCATCCATGGCCACTCCCGCCTGGACGCCGCTTTCTCCGGGAACCGGATACACGGAATAGAAAACGTGCTTTTCGGTGTCACCCCATTTCATACTGACACCGCTTGTAGAAAGCGAGCCTGCGTCCGTCTTGCCGTTTTCCCCGGATTCGGCTACGTCGTAGTCGCTATATCCATCGGTAGTAGTAGAAGCCTCCGCCTCGGCACAATAGATTCGTATCCTATCGCCTGAAATCCAATTGACACGTTCCATATCCGCAGCGTCGGTTATGCCCGAATAGGATGTCTTTGTGCCTAAGAGGGATTTGTTCTCGGCGCCGAATACTATATCGTCTCCAGGCCTGTGGGCCCTGCCGGAATTCACATCAATGCGTTCGCATGAAGCAAGGACGGCCAGAACCGCCGTCACCATTGCAAAATAACAGAAGTTTTTCATTTCCACTCAGTGTTAAACCCGGATTGGGAGAAGTCACACGTTTCTACTTTCTGGCCGCCGGTTTCTACACCTACGCGTTTTTCCACATTGGAGCCCGCCAGCAGGTTATGTTCCAGATACACCGTTGCCTCATTGAGGACAAGCGGTTTATTATACGTTGTTTTACAATTTTTCATAGCTTTACACCATGTTTTTCATAGAGCCCGCAAAGTTACATTTTTTTTGTTTTAAACCACCATTGTTGTCTAAAAGAATCCCGAACTTCCGTTCTACGGTAAATCAAAGAAATTTGCTATTTTTGTATTTTTATGAGTTCCGAGAACTGATTACAGCAACGGCAGCAACTGCCTAAAAAGGTTCTCAAAACATTGATTTAACGAAAGTTATGGCAGAAAGTAACTTCATAGACTACGTTAAGGTATTCTGCGCTTCCGGACATGGAGGAGCAGGATCCATGCACTTGCACAGGGCCAAATACATTCCAAAGGGCGGGCCGGACGGCGG
>JAFWPT010000435.1 GCA_017509375.1 Bacteroidales bacterium
GAATTCCTTGGCCGAAAGCGGCTCTACGAGGAAGAACGGGTGAAACTCGAGCGTGGCTCCGTATTTCTCCTCCAACGCCTTGTAAATGTTTAGGTTGGATGGAGCTTTTTGCGATATCAGTATCTTCATAACGTGCAAACGAAAATCAAAATGCCAAGCGGCAGAATTTCGAGGGCGCAAAGATACAAAATAGTTGTAAAAATATTGCAACGGGAAGCGAAAATTTGACCGGTGCGAAGTAAGTAAAGCACCGCAAAAACAATGCATTCCACATACAAAACGCTCCGCAGGACATTCTCCGGCAGACGGAAACCGGCAAGCAGCAAGGCCGACAACACCATCAGCGAAGTGAGCAAAATCTGGTAATTGAATAATACGTGCCGCAGAGTAGATGCGAATTCACTGGTGCTGCTCCTGTATTTCGTAAGCTGGTAAGCCAGACGGCGCAGCAGCACATATCCGGCAATCAGTCCGGCGCTTACCGCAAGCTGCCACTCAAGAGCCAGGGCTTGCTTGAACGAAGGATTTACCAGCTTCCAGCGGTCTGCAACCAGCACCAGCATCAGAGCGGTCACCAGAGCCACGGTATTGCGCGTCCTTGCCATGCTCACACTATGCTCCAGCTCAATATTGCCCTTCCAGCGGCTCAGACAGCGGAACAGCATGGGATATATTCTCAGCAGGTTTGAAAGTTCAATCAGGAAAAGCACTATTGTAACTATCACCACAACCTGGTTTACGATGCAGTCGCTCCATGCAGGATCCGCCGCACGTGCAGCCAAGGGCTCGGCGGACATCTCCAGGCTTCCTCCTTTGAACAAATCGGGCATCAGTTTCCTCGTTTGGCGTTGTAGCCCATAGACTGCAGCAGGGCGGTGACTTTATCCCGTAAATCCCCCTGGATGGTAATCTCTCCTTCTTTGGCCGTGCCGCCTACTCCGCACTTTGTCTTGAGAATCTTGGCAAGAGCGGCCAGGTCATCCGTCGTGCCCACGAAGCCTTCTACCAGCGTCACCTGCTTGCCGGCCCTCTGGCGGCGGTCTATACGCACAATCAGCCGCTGTTTCCCTGGAGGCAAAGTCTCCTCCTGCACAGAATCGCTTTCCTGCGCATACTGAAAGTCCGGATTGGTGGAATACACTACTCCGAGCCTGGATTTCCAGTCGTTGTCTGCCATACTCTTTTTCTGCAAAGATAAGTGATTTATTGTTATATTTGCGCAAACACTTCTGATATGAGGCAAGTATTATTCGCCGCCATCACGGCAATCTCTATCCTCTCTTTTTCCTGCGCCGTACAGGCTCAGGTGAGCGCCGGCCGCCAGCGTACCTGTCGTCTCGTAGCCCACCGCGGAGGCCGCTTCGAAGCAGACGAGAATACCATTCCCGCTTTCAAGAGCGCCCTGGAAGAGGGCATCACCGGATACGAACTGGACATCCACCGTACCGCCGACGGCAAATACGTCATCATGCACGACTTCAGCATATCCCGCACCGTTAATGCCGAGGGAACGCTGGAGCTGATGAATTACAGCAACATACGTCCGCTGCGCACCAAGCAGGGCAACCGCATTCCCACCCTGGACGAGGTGCTTGACCTGTTCGGAAAGTACAAGGGACTGTACGTCGAGTTCGAAATGAAGACCAGCCGGGAAGACCTGTACCCGGAGGATATTCTTGCCGTATATGCCGAAGACGTATATGAAGCCGTGACCAAGGCCTGCCCGGAAGGCTCCACGTACATCTTCTCATCTTTTGACACAAGAGTGCTGAAGTACATCAAAGAGCATCATCCGGATGCGGAAACCATGCTGATTACCTCCCTGGGCAACACCGAAGAGACCAGGGCCATGGCCGCCGGCGTGGGAACCAATAGGCTGGCCTGCCACAGGGCACGCACCACACTGGAAGAGATGGAGAAGGCCCACGCGGAAGGTATGCTCATAAATCTATGGCCGAACGCCGACGCCACGGACGTGGCTCTGTCGTACGCGCTCGGGGCCGACTACATCTGCACCGACCTTCCCAGGGACATCTGCCGGTTTATCGACGAGGGGTACTTCTTGATAAAGAAATAGCTCCGCCGGCCAGGACTGCATACGCTATCGCACTGAGCACCAGCAGTATGAGCAGGATGGAGCAGGCGC
>JAFWPT010000436.1 GCA_017509375.1 Bacteroidales bacterium
AAAGGTTTTTGAATATATCACGGAAGATGCTTGAAACCAGACATATAGACCTTGATTCCTTACCCGTGCTCGAAGCCCTGCCGCCCATCTCTCTGGAAGAGATGGATTCCGTGAAGCTGCTCAACCGCATAGACAGCAAGTATGTCACGGACGAGGATACCTTGACCGGGATACTGGAGGAGGCTCTGGCCTGCGGATACCGGGCATTGGTAACGGAGGGCGGCAAGCTGGCATCGTATGACACCCTGTACTTCGACACCCCTGAGCTGCGCATGTTTCTGGACCACCACAACAAGCGGTTAATACGCCAGAAGGTACGCACGAGGGTGTATGTGGCTTCCGGGCTCTGCTTTCTGGAAATCAAGCGGAAAGACAACCATGGACGCACCCATAAAAAACGCATTTCCATATCGCCAGCCGAATTCAAAGATTTCTCATCCGATTCGGAGGCATGCGAATTCCTGTCCGGGAAATCCTGGTTCACGGCAGAGCAGTTGAGTCCTTCGCTGGAGACTATATTCCGCCGCATCACTTTGGTTAATCCGGCCATAACCGAGCGCCTTACAATAGACACCAGCCTGGGATTCAGCAACTTCCGCAGCGGTCTGGAGGCTTCTCTCCGGAACGGGGTAGTGATTGAACTCAAGCAGGACGGCCGGGCCGACAGCCAGATGAAACGCATACTGCTCAATCACAGGGTAAAACCATTACGCGTGAGCAAGTACTGTATAGGCGTCACGCTCACTTTTCCAGGCATCAAGAGCAACCGCTTCAAGCTTAAGATACGCACAATCGAAAAACAAATAAACAACAAACTGATATGATTGATATTGACATTGACGAAGAAGTCCTGGATGTGCAGACCATCACGGACGCTATGATGACAACGTCGCAGAGCCTCACTGAACTTGGCATACGCTTTCTGCTAAATCTTGCAGTGTGCTGGATCCTGGTACATTTCTTCTATTACCGGAAAAGCCGCAGGCACGACTATTATTTTACTTTCATGGTGTTCTCCTCCGCCATGCTCCTGCTCCTGTTCATGATGGGCAACGCAGAAGTAGGCGTGGGGCTCACCCTCGGGCTGTTCGCCATATTCGGCGTTATACGTTACCGCACGGAGACCGTCCCCATACGGGAAATGACTTATCTTTTCATTATCATTGCGATAGCGGCGGTAAACGGGCTGTCCCCCCTCTATAAGCTTGCAGGTGCAAGCGGTGACTCCCCTCACTTCGAGCTGTCCTGCGGCTCATTGGCGGTACTGGTCATATCCAACTTACTGGCACTGGGGCTGGTGTGCATTCTGGAGAGCAACCGGGCCCTTAAACGCAGCGCTGCCAGACTGGTACTCTACGACCGTATAGAACTTATAGTGCCAGAGAGGCGCGGGGAACTCATCGCCGACCTGGAAAAGCGCATTGGAGTAAAGGTGGACAACTTGGAAATAGGTCATGTGGACTTCCTGCGGGATGCAGCATTCATCAAAGTATATTACACTCCGGCCGAGGGAGAAAGCTCTACTATAGGAGAGCTCACCAAAGCTAAAAACTATACTGAATAATATGAAACGCTTGATATCAGTCATACTGCTTGCAGCGGCTGCAGCTTATGGGCTAAAGGCCCAGGAAACGGTGAACGCCTTGACCAGCGACCTGCGCACCCGCACGTCCGTCGGCCTGGACTGGAAAATCGCCAAGGGGTTCCATCTGGAGGCCGACTATGAGCTCCGTACCGGCAGCGCGCTCTCCAGCCTCGACAGGCACCAGGCTACGGTAGGCCTGAGTTACAAAATCACTCCATGGCTAAAGGCGGGGGCAAGCTACACCTACATATACCATCACCGCACTTCGGACTGGACACCCCGTCACCGCCTGAGCACCGACCTTACCTTCTCCTGGAAGAGCGGAGACTGGCGTTTTTCCGTAAAGGAACAGTTGCGCCTCACCCACAAGACAGAGAGCCTGAACTACTGTCAGGAGGTCGCCAACCCGCTCACCTTGAAATCCAGATTTAAAGTGCAGTATAAAGGGTTTAAGAACATAGAGCCATACGCTTTTCTGGAAGCCCGCAACATATTTAACGACCCTTCCTGCACCGCCACCTGGAGCACTACCAGCCAGGCTTATGCCGACTATAAGTTCACTGGGTACAATCACTGCTATTTTAACAGGGGCAGGGCGGCTTTGGGCATGGAATGGAAACTCTCCAAGAGCAGCGCCATTGATTTCTGCGCTATGGCGGATTATTGCTATGACAAGCAACTGGACGTGGACAAGACCCATACTTATTTGAAATCCTATACCTGGGACCAGGCCCTGAACGGTATTCTTTCCGTTTCCTATAGATTCTCATTCTGAGCATTCAGAATTATTGGCATTTCCCCCGAATATTGCTATATTTGGGGGATTAAACGTATATAAAACCTATGAAATTAACCTTAGCTCAGCGCCTTCAAAAGCGCATGGTTCACAAGCCTAATCCTGTGTTATACACGCTCTTGTACGGTACACTGATTAGATTTTTCCGGGCTAAACTTCACACCAATTTCATCTTCAAAGCCCGCCCCGGCAAAGAAAAAGGCCCCATAGTGCTGGTGAGCAATCACGCCGCCCGTATGGACTATGTATTCTGCAGCCCCGCAGTCTGGCCGAAACGCCTTAATTACGTAGTCGGATACAACGAGTTTTTCGTCACCCCCACTACTATCCTGCTTCATTGGCTTCAAGTCATTCCAAAGCGCAATTTTGTACCCGACCCCTATACCATAATGTCCATACGCCGGATAATCAAGCAAGGCGGCAACGTATGCTTCATGCCTTCCGGCATGAGTTCCATCACCGGCATGCAGCAGCCGGTGATGCCAGGTACGGGCAAGCTGCTTAAACATTTGGGTGTTCCTGTTTACTACACTAAGATCAGGGGCGGCTACCTGTTCAACCCCAAGCATTGCCTGGACCAGCGCCCGGGGCGTGTAGATATAGTCGTGGACCGTATGTTCACCCCCGAACAGATGGCTCAGATGACAGCTGCCGAAATCGAGGACGAAATGAACCGTCTGCTTGCGCAGGATGACTATATGTGGAATGCCGAAGAGCATGTGAAGTTCAAGAACAAGGGCAATCTGGCGGAAGGTCTGGACACCCTGTTGTATATGTGCCCCAAATGCGGCAAGATCGCCGACATGAGCACCGAAGGCAACACCATGCGCTGCAATGCCTGCGGCAATACCATAGAAATGGACGACGAATATGCCATCCATCCCGTCGGCCCCGGGTCCGTCTGCCCTCCTATAGTCTCCGACTGGGTGATGATGGAGCGCGAAAAGGCGAAAGAGGACGTAAAAGCGCCCGGCTTCTGCTTCTCCGAGCACTGCAAGTTGGGGACCCTGCCCGACTACAAGTACGTTCCGGTGTCCCGTTCTTCGGAAATTACCGGCGACGGCATCCTTACCCTGAAGCCGGACGGTATATATTTTGACGGCACCAACAAGGGAGAGCCCTTCAGTTTCTTCCTACCCATAGACCGCACTCCTACATTCGGCATGGTGACCGACATCACCCACATAGCGCTGTACGTAAACGACGTCTTCTACGAATTCTTCCCCGACAGCCGGGATGCCCTCCGCTGGGATTTCCTGCTGGAAGAGATGCACCGCTACCAAGGAGGAG
>JAFWPT010000437.1 GCA_017509375.1 Bacteroidales bacterium
CAGCCGCTATTGCCGCTTTGGTATTCGTAGGATTTCAATACCTTTATCTGGAGACCCAGGTTTTCGTCGCCAGGCTCAACACCGTCTATGGTGTCTTGGCGGCAATACCTCTCTTTTTAATCTGGCTGAACTTCAGTTGGCAGATAATCATTTACGGAGCTGAACTTACATACAGCTTCCAGAATCTAAAGAATTACGGACTCCGGGAGGAGGGCAGAATATGAATGAGATAGTACAGCGCGAATTCGATTCCTTGATGGAACTGGCTCGTGGACGATGCCGGGACCGTCAAGAAATGGACACCATACGCAAGGCGTTCGAGTTTGCCGACGAGGCCCACAAAGGGGTGCTGAGGCACACCGGAGAACCGTTCATTGTTAATTCCCTGCAAGTAGCCAAGATTGTAGTGGCAAAGGTGGGATTGGGCTACAAATCCATCTGTGCCGCTTTGCTGGAAGACGTAGTCGAAACTACCGACTATGGTACAGAAGATCTCAGGAGACTCTTCGGAGATAAAATCGCAAGCCTGGTAGAAGGCCTGGTCAATATTGATGCAATCCTTGGCCCGGAGATACAGGGCGCCGCTCTGTCTGAAGACCCTGAAAGCGTTCAGGCAGAGAATCTTAAGCGCATTCTCCTATGTATGGGGGATGATGTCCGCGTAGTGCTTATCAAACTGGCCGACCGCCTTCAATGCATGCGTAATCTGGACAGCATCCCGGAAGCCAGGAGGGAAAAGATACTCGGCGACACCATGATGTTTTTCATCCCGCTTGCCCATAGGCTTGGATTGTACAGCATCAAGTCGGAACTGGAGAATATATGGCTTAAGTACGTGCATCCGCAGGAATTCAGGGATATTGAGGAGCGTACCGACAAAGATGTGGCAGCCCGGTCAAGGGAGTTGGATGCATTTATAGAACCCATTGCCGAATCGCTGCTGGAAAAGGGTTTCAAGTTCACCATAAAGAAACGTATCAAGACTCCGTACTCCATCTGGTACAAAATGCGTACAAAGCAGGTCCCTTTCGAGCAGATTTACGATTTGTATGCTGTACGCATTGTCTTCGACCCCGATACCGACGATTTAGGCAAGGAGAGGGACAAGGCCTTCATTATCTACTCCACGGTCTCCTCCATGTACAAGGGAAAGGACAGCCGTTTCAGGGACTGGATACGGCATCCCAAAGCTAACGGCTATGAAGCCCTGCATCTTACCGTAATGAGCAACGCAGGTTTCTGGGTGGAGGTGCAAATCCGTTCCAGGCGCATGGATGACATAGCCGAGAAAGGAATTGCCGCCCATTGGGCGTATAAAAACGACGGCTACCTGTCCGAGTCGGACAGCCAGATGGACAGATGGCTGGCCAAGGTGCAGGATATTCTGGGCAGCGACAATGTGAACGCCTTGGACTTACTGGATCTCATCGAGGATAATATTTTCGCAAACGATATAGTGGTGTTCACGCCAAAAGGCGAGCAGCGTTGCATAAGTAAAGGGTCCACGGCCCTTGACTTTGCATACAAGGTGCACACCAACGTAGGCAATCATGCAATCGCAGCCAAAATCAATTCCAAACTGGTTCCCCTTTCGCGTGTGCTCAAGGCCGGCGACCAGGTAGAGATTCTTACGGCAAAGAATGCAAAGCCGAAGCCTGAATGGCTGTCTTTCCTGCAGACCAGAAGCGCCAGGCGCAAGATGCTTGACACATTGCGGGCAGATTATCCGGGGTTATATTCCAAGGCCGAAGAAATCATGCAAAAGTCGGCAGGGCTCACTTCGGAAGTCATTCCGCTGAAAATACACCTGCGCGGTCAAGACCGCCCCGGACTGATTGAAGATATAGAAAACGCACTCAAACGAATTGACGGCATTGAAAGTGTCGAGATAAGCAAGATATGATAAAACGCTTCCTTCCACTGATAGTGATATGTTCGGCAATATTCCTGCCGATGATATTCATGCATTCCTGCGCCAACACTACGCAGGCTCCTACCGGCGGAGACAAAGATACCATTCCCCCCTTCATCATCGGCATCAATCCCCTTCCGGGAGCCGTAAACGTACCTGTCGAAGGGACAAAAATTGTTTTCCGTTTTGATGAATATATCAACATCAAAAACCAGAAGAATATCTTTCTCTCACCGCCTCTGGAAAAAGCTCCCAAAGCCAAGATTAAGGACAAGTTCCTGATTGTTTCTTTTGAATCCCCGCTGGATTCCAATACCACCTACACCCTGAACATGACAGATGCCCTGGCCGACAATAACGAGGGCAATATGTTTCCGGGGTACACCTACGTATTTTCGACGGGTCCGAGCATAGATTCACTGCTTCTTACCGGCGTAGTCCTGGACTGTAATACATTGAAACCGGTGAAAGGAGCTACAGTGGTGCTATATAAGGATTTATCGGACTCTGCCGTATTCTTGAAAAGGCCGTCCGCCGCCGTGAAAACCGATGACTGGGGCTATTTCTGCCTGCCTTACCTGGAAGATACCCAATACAGGCTCTATGCGCTGAAAGACGAAGCCGGAAACAACATATACGATCCGGATACGGATCTGGTCGGTTTTGTTGATTCGTTGGTGAGACCGGTGGTGCGGGTTGTCGATACTTTGCCTGAGATGCTCAAATACGACATGACCGATACTCTCATGTGCGAGGCCAGGCGAGTGGATTATAAACTACGTTTGTTCAGGGAAAAGCCTACGAAGCAGTTTCTTGTTAACAAAAACCGTACGGCAGACAGGGCTGCTTATATAACCTTCCAGGCGCCTAATGTGTGGATTGACTCCCTCTGGTTCAGAGGCTACAGCTCGGACCAGGTGATTTCCCAGTTCAACCGGCTCCACGACAGTCTGGTCCTGTGGATTAACTCCCGCAAGCCTGCCCCGGATACCCTGCATCTGTTCGTTAATTACAGGAAAACCGACTCTCTCGGTGTATTGCAGCCCAATCTGGAACATGTAAGGCTGCCCATGCCGGA
>JAFWPT010000438.1 GCA_017509375.1 Bacteroidales bacterium
CGCCTTTGTCGGCCGTCTGGCCTACAGTTATGATGACCGCTATTTCGTGACGGCTTCCTACCGGCGTGACTATGCAGGCCGTCTGCCCGATGCACACAACTACGGCGACTTCCCGGCCGTCACCGGCGCTTGGAAGGTTTCCAGCGAGCCGTTCTTCCCCAAGAATGACATCGTAAACCTGCTCAAGTTCCGTGCTTCCTGGGGCCGTATCGGTAATCTGGGTTCCATCGACAGGAACTACAAGAGCGCGACGTTAGGATACGAAGGCAATCCCAACTACCGAGTGGAAGCCGCTACCTATGGCGTAGAGAACAAGACCGGCTGGGGCATCCTGTTCCGCCCCGGTACCACTATCAACAACACCCTTACTTGGGAAACATCCCAACAGGTGGACGTGGGTGTGGATATCGACCTTTTCAAAGAGCGTCTGTCCCTGTCTGCAGACTATTATAACAAGCTTACATACAACCTGATCCAGCCCCAGTCCACCGGCTGGCCGCAGACAATCGGCTGGGGCGCCATGCTTGTGAACCAGGGTCGTATTCGCAACTCCGGTATCGAACTTTCCGCCACCTGGAGAGACCGCATCGGCAAGGACTTCAGCTACTTCGTGAACGGCAACTATGCCTATAACAAGAACGTAATTGTTTCCACCGGCGTGCTGGATGATCAGGGCAATGCCGCTCCTTGGAGTGGTGGTGGTGACTGGCGTATGGTTCCGTGGATCTATCAGACCGAGGCCGGGCAGCCCCTGAATTCCTTCTTCGTCATCAAGTCTGACGGTATCTTCCAAAGTGAGGAAGACGTCTACGAGCACAGCAAGGACGGTAAACTGATCCAAGGTGCCGCTCAGCCCGGCGACCTCCGTTTCGTGGATTTCAATGATGACGGAAAGATTGACAATGCCGACCGTCAGTATGTAGGAACATCAATTCCTCCGCATACTTTCGCTCTTACTACCGGATTTGACTGGAAAGGCTTCAACTTCTCCATGATGTGGCAGGGCGTCGCCGGCAACAAGATCGCCTATGTCGCCAAGTCCATGATCCTCTCCGACATGGAAGGCAACTTCAATCGCAGTGCGGAAATCCTGAATGCCTGGAGCCCGACCAACACCCACTCTTCCATTCCCCGCCTGTCCAAGAACGACCCCAACGGCAACTTCACCACGGCCTCCGACTGGTATATCGAGGACGGCAGTTACCTGCGCCTGAAGAACCTGACCGTCGGTTATGACCTGACCAAGCTAATGCACAGACTTCCGCACTTTGCCGAGCGCAACAGCTCCTGTTCCGTGTACTTCAGCGGTGAAAACCTTCTCACTTTCACCCGGTACTCCGGCATGGACCCTGAAGTGGGCTCACGCGACACGATGGTATATCCGGTTTCCCGCGTTCTCGCCTTCGGTGTGAAGATTAACTACTAATAACTGGAGAATCCTTATGAACAAGTATATTGCAATCGCTATCGTATCCCTGGGCGCACTGGGCTTTTCGTCCTGTTCCAAGTTCCTGGATGTCAAACCGCAGGGTAACTATACCGAAGATAATTTCTTCGTAACCGACGACCAAGCTGTCAATGCCATATCTTCCTGCTACTATCGTTTGCCGCAGGAGAGCCTGCTTGGTCGTGAGATGTATTGGGAGCAGGGCTGTGTCAACGACTTCGTCTGGGGCCGTACCCGTTCCTTCAATACGCTTGCTACATTCACCTATACAGGCGATGAATCCTGTCTTCGGAGCGTCTTCAGTAGTGTGTACCAGGATGGCTTGAACCGGTGCAACTGGATTGTAAGCAGCCTTCTGGAAAAGCAGGAGACCACGGAATTGACCGCCATTGAATCCCGCGTGCTGGGCGAGGCGTATTTCCTCCGTGCCTACTATCACTTCCTGATTGCCTACCGCTACGGAACCAAGGACCTCGGAGTCCCGTACGTGGCCTATGAGACCGTCGAAGGGGGGTATAACAACGAAATCCCTGAACAGCAGGAATCCGTGATGAAGGACTACGAACTCATCGTAGATGACCTCACCAAGGCCGAGAACCTTCTGCCCAAGTTTGAGGAATATGGTCCCGACGACCGCGGCCGTGCCCACAAGGCTGCCGCTGCCGCCCTCATGTCCAAGGTTTATGCCTACTGGGCCGGCTGGGATCCTTCCAAGTGGCCCGAAGTCATTACCTGTGTGAACCGTCTGGAACAGAGTTACGGACGTGGACTGCACCCCAGCTATTCCGAACTATTCTCCTGCGACTTCGACAAGTTCTGGACTGTGGAGTACTGCTGGACCCTTCCGTCCTACGGTGGCAAGTGGCACAACGGTGACGGTTCAGTCGAATTCCCGGGCGTGTGCCTGGAGAACAACGGCTGGACCAGTGAACTTCCTGCCGGCGTCGGTTACAACGGCTGGGGACAGTTCAAGCCTTCCCTGGACCTCTATAAGGAGATGGCGAAGGACAACGTGAACGGCGTGAAGAACGAGCGTCTGGCCAAGTCCATTCTGGAATATGGTGACGAGTTCATGTACTTCGGCATTCCTTTCCGTTTCCACAGCTCCTCCGACGTGGAGGCCGGCTTCCAGATCGGCAAGTACATGGAGGCTTTTGCCGCTGCCGACTGCGTGGGAACCACCGCCCTTGATAATGAGGACTGGCCCTGCACCCGCATCAACTGGCCTCTTATCCGCTTTGCCGACTGCATGCTCCTCCGTGCCGAGGCCTACCTGATGGCTGGTGACGGCGCTTCCGCCGCCAAGGACATCAACCGGATCCGCGAGCGCTCCCACTTGACTCCCATCAGCGGCAACGCCACCTGGACAGACCTCTATCACGAGCGCCGCTGCGAACTGGCCCTCGAGCCTGGCAACGACCACGCATACGACTGCAAGCGTTGGGCTGTCTTTGGCAACGCCGAAATCAAGGCCCTGGCCCTGGCTGAACTCAACACCCATCCGTCGGTGCGTCACTATGTGGATCGCAGCGATCCCGACTCCGCTTACGAAGAGGGACCTTACCTGGACTACATGACCCCTGCCAAGGTCTGGAACGAGAAGTGCCTCACTTTCCCTTATCCTTCCGAGCAGATTGCCAAGTCCGCCGGCAAACTGAAGAACCCTCCGTCCTGGAACTAGTTTACACTGATCATAATGGATAACGATATGAAAAAGATATTGTTCGCACTTGCCGGGACGGCCCTCCTCCTCGCCGGCTGTGTCAAGGAAAAATCCTACTATATCGAGCAGAATCCCAACCGTAAGATTGTGGAATATACGCCCAGTACCTTCACTATGGAGGTGCCCGGTACGCTGACGGCCGATGCCGACTATAACTGGATTACCATGTCCCAGTCCGGAAACACGGCTACTTTCACTGTCCGTCGCAACACGACCGGCGTCATCCGTGAAGCAGATTACACCATCTCCGGACAGTCCCTCAAGGCAAAGATATTCCAGCGTGCCCATTCCCTGGATGCAGCCGTCACCGCCAAACTGACCGGACAGGGACTTGGAACGGCGGACATCAAGATGTCATTTACTTCCGATTTTCCGGACGATTATGCATCCTGGGGTATCATTTACAGTACCGACAACAATGTCGAGAATGGTAAAGATGTCCCGCAGAGCGGAGTCCCCGTCCTAGGCGAGAATGAAGGCCATATCTCCGGCCTCGCAGAGAATACGGACTACATCATCTGGACCTATGTGGTATCTACGGAAGGTGAACGGATCGTCAGCAGTCCTGTCGGCCTGGTCCCTCCTGTGTTCGTGATGGCTGGCGAGGATCTCCAGGCCGCAATCGACAATGCGAAGGAGTTCTCCGAGATCCGTGTTCAGGGCGGTGCCGTATTCGGCAGCATCCATTTCTACGATATCGACAAGAACAAGGCCCTCAGCGGTGGCTGGAATGCCGACTTTACCGAGCAGAGCTGGGATAATTTGTCGGTTATCGACGCTGGCGGTAAGGACCGAGGTATCTATGTTGCAAAAGATGCTGTCGATACTCCGATCGAGGGCTACGTCGAAGTCTCCTATTTCGAAATCCGGAATTCCTTCTGTGCCGGCGGCCACGGCAGTGCTGTCCGTATTTCCGGCGGTCCTGTGACGATTCACCACTGCTGGATCCACCACAACGAGGCGGACCGCGGTACCATCGCTACGCGTGAGGATAATGAGTCCTCCGACCTGACGGTGTACGACTGCGTCATTACCCATAACATCGCCAACGGCCACGCCGCGGCCATCTCCATCGAAGACGGACAGAGCCGCGCCAACCCGACTAAGGCGGTCATCGTGGGCAACATCATGGCCAACAACCGGTCTATCAAGTATGACGGTTATGCCGGCGTCGTGTACCTGTACCAGAGTGTGGATGTCCAGTTCCTGAACAACACCATGGTGAACAACTTCAACTACTACCTGAACGGCGGCGGCTGGTATCCGGATTTCTACATTCGCTACAATACCTGCGCTACGGTGGCCAACAACCTGCTCCTCCGTGCCTGGTGCGCCAAGAGCGAGGATGGTGCCGAGCCTTGGATCGACGAATGGCCGATTGAGGGCAACGGTAGCCGTGTCACCTTCCACAACAACTTCCTGGAGGGACAGATCTGGGCCCTGAACGGAGACAACCAGAATTACAAGGAGTTCTCCGCCGGCATGGACCTCAAGTCCGTCCTGAAGAACCCGGACGGCGAGATGGTGAAGGATCTCAAGAACATAGACGCTCAGTTCGCCTACATGAATCTGACGGATTTCCTCGGCAGCAATTACACGCCGGTAGGCGAGGCTGTCGGCGCCGGTACGCTTTCCGCCCTGGAGTACGCTTCCTATGATACCGCTAATCTCGGAGTCATCCGCACTTGCGATATCAAGAGTGTCCTGAGCAAGTTCGGAAACGACATCAATGGCCGTCCGTTCGTCAGTGGAGGCAAGGTGAGCATCGGTGCTCTTGCAGCAGAATAACCGCTGGTTGGTTCAATAATTGGTTTTGCAGGAAGGTGACTAAAAAG
>JAFWPT010000439.1 GCA_017509375.1 Bacteroidales bacterium
CCCAGGGACAAGGCGGCGCTCGCCGTGCTGCGCTTCCACATCTGGTGCTTCACCTTCTTCCACACTCCTATCCTCGACCTCGGCGGCCTCAAGGTCAGGCATCCCCGCCGTTTCTCGCTCCCGGAGTTCCTGAAGATGGGCCCTGCCGTGCTCCTGACCCCGTACCTGATGAGCATCTCCGCCGGACGCTATATCCGGCGTTTCCGCAACCCGCATGTGCGACGGTTGCTGGAGACCGTCGTGGACCCGAAGATCAACGCCCTCTCGCTCATCTACACCCTGAGCACCTTCGACGACGGCGACGGCGGCTACCCGGAAGGGGGCTCGCTGCGCATGTCCCGGAACATGGCGGACACATTCACCGCTCTCGGCGGGCAGATCCGGTACCACACGCCCGCCACTGGGGTGCGTGAGACACCGGAGGGCATCTGCGTGCTCACGGAAAACGGCTCCATCGCAAGCGACGCCGTGGTGATTTCATCCGACGCCCGCACCGCCATCGACAAGCTCTTCCCAGAGCCTCTCGAGACCCGCTGGGCAAGGCGCCTGCGAAGCAAGCTGCGCACCGCCCAATGCATGTTCGTGGCAATTGGCGTTCGCGCCGACCTGTCCGGATTCCCGCGCTGCATGCAGATCGTGCTGGAGCGCTACTGCGACACCTTCGAGGGCAGCTACATGAGCGAATGGATGCCCTGGCATTTCAATGCCAACGCCCCCATACGCTTCCGGCCGGGAATATTCTTCACGGGCCAGCGGACCGCTTTTTCCGGCGGGCTTCCCGTTGCAGCCGAGACGGGCAGGCGCACCGCCCAGATACTCTGCAAGAGCTTCGGGATGGTGTTCTAGCGCGGGCTCTTTCCCGGCCTGGGAGAGGAGTATCTACTCCGCAAACAAATCGTCCATCGTTATTTCATTCTGCACCATGCTATAGTGAGCATTGTGAGCAACGCCGTTTGTTGTAACCATGACAAGATGAAGGGTCCGCTTATCCTTTGAAAACGTCTGATAGGCGTTGAGTTTGTTTTGCAGGTCGCCGGCATAATCGTTGTCGATGGAAAAGGTATCAGCCGCGTGTTTCATCTCGCAGATATCCGTAAAGCCATCGGCTCTTTGTATGACCAAGTCAATTTGTGCTCCACGATGCTGGTCTGTGCCACGGATGAACCATGAACACACGTTGGTCTGAACACCGGAGATGCCAAGGGCTGCTTTTATCTGCGGAATGTGCTGGAGGCATACGCGCTCAAAAGCATGCCCTTTCCATGTGTTATGAGAAGGCGATGTGAAGGTGTTCAGCCAGTAATGCTCATCGCTGAAGGCATTTTTCCGGATGCAAAGGTAATAGAATAGTGTGTAGTTGTCTATTAACTGGTACAGCGCGTTGGATTCTGCTGTATCGGCAGAGGAAAAACGGCGTATGAATCCGCATTCTTCCAATTCTTCCAATACGGTGGAGAATGTGCCACCGTCTGAGAGTTTGCTTGCTGAGAGTATCTCCTCCCTTGTCATTCCGGACCGCCTTCCGTCACTCAGACATTCGATGACTCTGAGATAGTTCTCCGGGCGTTTGAACAGGGTGGCGTAAAGCGCCTCGAATTCATCCCGCAACTGTGAATTCTCCGAGAAGAACAACTGATCTACATTCTGCGCCACACTCAATCCTCGTTTCAGAAAGCTCCAGTAGTAGGGAATGCCGCCTAGAATCATATACAGTTCCAGCACATCCTTCCTGCCGTAGGCGAGATTGGCCCCTTTGGCAAAGAGCTCGGACTCACGTAATGTGAATGGGGCAAGTTTGATGCGCTGGGTCAGTCTCCCTCGAAGCCCTCCCTTGTTCTTCAGGAGTTTCTTGCTAATCCACGAGGTAGCGCTGCCGCACACTATCAGCACGATGTCTTTCTCCTGGCGGGCCGTTGCCCAGCCGTTCCAAAAGCTTTCCAGAGCGCCAATAAGATTCGCTTTTGGGGTGTCCATCCAGGGAAGTTCGTCAATAAAGATAACTTTTTTCCCTGTCGGGGCATCGTTAATAAGTTGTTTCAGCAGCTCAAAGGCCTCAATCCATGTGCCGGGAACACTGCACTTGGGAAGGCCTGCTGCCATCAAGGAGTTGCGGAATGCCGTAAGTTGTTGGCGCATCGTTCCTTTGGCCACTCCCGTATGCTGAAAGCAGAACTGGTAGTTGAAGGTCTCACGAATAAGATATGTCTTGCCTACACGGCGGCGGCCATAAACGGCACAGAACTGTGATTCTTCCTTTTCAAGGAGGTCCTGCAATGCGCGTTGCTCTTTTTCTCGTCCTATAATCATTGATTTCGTTTTTGTTCCGCTGCAAATATAGTAAAAACATCTTTATATCCAGCGGAAAATGGTGATTTTATATGTGTTTCCGCTGAAAATAGGTCATTATAATGCGCGTACGACGTGATAAACGTGCGCTGTAACGGAGAATTTACATATCCGTTCTTTACCGAGATGATGGACGTATTGAAAGCGGTTAAGGACGAAAGGTAGGCCATATATTTATGC
>JAFWPT010000440.1 GCA_017509375.1 Bacteroidales bacterium
GACTCGATGATACGGTTTCCGGCGCTGCCGATTACCGTGACGCTGAAATTGCTCAACTGCACATTTACCACGGGCTCTTTGATATACCCCATAAACGCGATGCGCTTGCCGATTTCCTCCTCAATCTGCCCGGTCGTCTTGCCGGCTACCGGAAAACTGCCCAGTACGGGAAACTGGATGACGCCTCCGGGATTAACCGTGTACACAGGGGCAGAAGAAGATGAGGAGGAGGATTTGGAGGATTTGGATGCCTCTACACCCTCGGTCGGGGAAATCCCGTTGAACGGAGCCGCAAGCAAAGCGTCTTCGCTGGAAACCAGAATCCTCAGCATATCTCCGGGTTGGATAATCAATTCCGGGGCAGGAAAGGCTTCATAAGCCTTGTCATACTCCATGTCCAGAAGATAACTGAGTTTCTTGGGCGTCGAGCAGGACACGGCCATTCCCAGGAGAATGGCAGCGGCAATCCATTTGAAGCTAGTTTTCATACGATAAATATAGTCTATTTTATTAATAAATCAAACAATGCCTCCCAGTTATCGGCACAAGGGGCAGCGACAGGGCTTGAAGCGACCGGGCCGAAGGAAGCCAGATTGCCGTCCAGCACCTCCTGCATGCGTGCGCACAGGGCGCCTGCATCGTACACAGGAAAGAAAGCGGCTCTGGACGCACCGGAGGCGGTGTTGTGTGCATAAGGCAAGTCGGCAAGTATCATAGGCTTGGCCGTGGGCATAAACTCCGTGATGGGCAGGCCCCAGGTCTCCGCCCTGGACGGGAATACCAGGCAAGCGGCCTTGCCGTAATAGCGGGCAAGGTCTTCCCGGGCAAGAAGGCCCTTGAATTCCAGGGATTTAACGTTTCCCCATTGTTCCCTGAGCCATCCTGCATAGCGGTTTTCATCGCCTTTGACGGTAAGCACGGCACGGAAGCGGCCCTCGCCTACGCGGCCTTCCAACAACCTCGCAGCCTCGCAGAAGGTCTCGAAATTCTTATGGCAGTCTGCCGTAGAAGGATAAAAAAACAACGGAAGCCCGCTAACCGGTTCCTCCGGAATGGGTAGTTCCCTAAAAGCCGGCGGAGCCACGATGATGCGTCCCCGTGGGAAGCGGATAAGCCTGGAAAGCGCGTCCCGCATCCAGGAAGACTGCACTATCATGTACGCATTCCTGTGGCAGAAGATGCGATAGGAGAACTTGGTCAGCATGGCGAACAAGGGAATCTTGGCGTCCATGCGGAAGTCCCTGGCATGTATCTTCATGAAAGGGAATGAGGTATGGCAATAAACCGCCTGCCTGCTTGCTTTTACGCGCGGAGTAGTGTCGTGCAGAGAAAGCCAGAGCTCGGTCGGGGCCAGCTGTTTGGAGAGCCGGTGCATGGTGACGTATTCGCACCACAGGCGGTGGAACCAGCTTTTGACGCTCCAAGGGATCTCAATGTACTCTATGCCGGGGAAGCTACATAGTTCCCGGCTGTGGACCAGCGCCGTCACGTGCAAGTAGTCCCGCGCGGAAAGATAGCGCAGGCAGTCCCTCAGGACCGTCAGCGTACCGCCTTTGCGGAGGTTCACCGCAGACACTACGATATTTCTTCGAACAGGCTGGTCCATTGTTGCATAATAGTATCGGGGGCCCATCTGCGGGCTCCTTCATAAGCCGCGGCGCCCATCCGGAGCCGGAGGGCGTCATCCAGCATAATCCGCCGCAAAGCCGATGCCAGAGCGGGCACATTTCCTTCTTTTACCAGAAGGCCGTCCACGCCGTCCCGTATAATCTCCCGCGGGCCGCATTGGCAGTCAAACGATACGGCCGGCACGCCGAAGGCCTGAGCTTCCAGCAGCACCATCGGAAGTCCCTCATAATGAGAGGAAAGGGCCACGATGGAAGCGTTACTGTAGCAGGCCGCTATATCGGAAACGTTCCCGGCGAAGCGGACCGAATCGGAAACACCCAGGCTCTCTGCCTGCTTGATAAGTTCACCTCTGAGTTCTCCGTCGCCGGCAAGCATCAGTTTCCAACCCGGTGCGGCAGCGACTGCTATCTTCCAGGCATCCAGCAGGCGGTCCAGCCCCTTCTGGTACGTGAGCCTTCCTACGGCGAGGACTACCCTGCTGTCCAGCGGAGCCGGCCTGTCGGGATGGAAGTTGACCGGATTGCCGATGACACGGATGTTCTCTCCCGCACCCCAATTGCGGCGGTCATCCTGGGTAAGCACCACAAAGCGTGCGTACTTTTTCACCAGGCTGGCGTCCTGCCGGCTGCGCAGACGGTCCACCAGGGCCCAGAGTCCGCTCCGGCCGTACTGCAGGCGTTTCAGGCGCGAAAAATGCACCTCCAGCACTTTGGCGCTCCCGTCGTGGATGCGCGGAAGGAGGTTAACTTCGTTGCAGAACATGGACACGGTAATGTCGGGTTTCAGTTCCTTGAGCACTTTCTCCAGTGCCTTCCGGTGCCGCAGCTGTTTGCCGGGATAATGCACCAGTTTGTCCCATAGCCCGGCGCCGTTGTTGTCTTCATAGCCGATGCCAAGGTCCCGCACTTCGATGCGCTCATCCAGCGGGAATGCGTAGGGTCGCCCCTTCTGCTCAGTAGTCAGGATACTTACCCGGTATCCGTTGGCTACCAGCCAGTTAGCTTTGTCGGCCAGCACCCGCTCCATCCCCGCGGGACGGTAAAACCCGGCTATGTTGTAGAGGATGTGCATGCTGATGATTTTGCTTCCTGCTTATCCTGCAACGCGGCTGCGGAGAGGAAAAGAGCGAAGAAAAGGAAGACGTCGGTAGATACCTTAGCCCAGACAATAAGCCCTACCGCCAGAGCCAGGATGAACAGGAAACGTTCGTTCCGAAAATGTCGGATACAAATTATGGCAGATTCGATGATGACGCCCATCATCGGGATGAGCCCAACGATGCCGAAGTAGAAAATGAAGCGCAGGTAGCCTACATCGGTCCCCATATAATATCCCTGATCAGTAGCATCTCCCAAATAATTAATATCATTCCGGGAGTTTTCAAAGTAGCCGTCACCGATAATCCAGGTATGAATCGTTTCTGGCCATACAACCATGGTTTTCAGCTTTTCTGTTGAAGTTACCTCCCAGTATCCTTTTTCCGCAAGGGAGAAAAAGCCTTCGAAGGCGAAGCGGAACAACTTTCGGGCATCGGGATTGGTGTTATATAAAATAACACTGACAATGATACCGACAGTCAAAAGCCCTAGCCAGGATAAGAGGGCGGGAAGTTTGGAGGCTTCCGCACGATTCGGTTTGAGATAGAGTCCGGCCAGGATGACGACGATACCAATGGCTGTTCCGACCAGCGCTGTCCGGGCAATCATATTGCCGATGACCGATATCGCCAAAAAACTGAGGATATAAAAAATCCGCTCAACGGATTTCAACGGCTCCAAGACTTCCGCGAGGTAAAAGGCGAGGGAAGTCAGCACAATGGCAAAACGAAGTCCCGCCACATCCAGCAGAGCGCCGATTCCATAAATACGTTTCACTTTGTGAGCGACCTCTTGTCCAACCATGAAGTAGGAATCTACCCAGCGGGAGAATCCGGGGCTAGAATCAATAACCAGTGAAAGTACGCATTGTGCTAAACAGACAACAGTCAAATAGTTTAGAACCAGCTTGATATCTATCTTTCCGTGTACGCCTTTAATCAGGCTGCAGATGAAGAACGCAGCACTGAGCCAGACACTGAAAGAGATGAGATAAGACACGTAGCTGTCATCCGGTGTCTGATTGATCGTAATGGACACGAGTGATGCCAGTGAGACACCGGCAGCGGCGGCAAATAGCAACAATAGTTCCAGAGGAATATCCAGACTCCTGCGGCGTCTCAATTCCAGAGCGACGCAAGCCAACCCCAGGACGGCCTCCATCATCTTGGTATTCACACCAGGGAAGAATGTGAACTCTACGGGGAAGTAGAAGAAACTTACAAAGATACCCGTGATGATTATTTGCAGCAGCTTAATCATTAGCTCCGATGGAAGATTTTATAGTATACGTTGTTCACCGCAAAGGTATAGAGTGCTACAAGTGGATACAAATGCAGGCGGGCACACTGCTGCAGCAGAACCGTACGCCGGGGCAGAATGGTATTCTTCCCGATGAAGGCATTGGCTTCCGGATACCACAGGTGCCAGAGGCGGTATTGGGAGTAGCTGCCGCTAAAAAGAAAAGGCAGCTTGATATTCAATTTGAACAGGGCGATAAACAAGGCTTTATCCGTAGTGGCCCACTCTTGCAGAGTATCCAGTGTCTTGCTTGCATTGTACGCAATGTCGGCAAGATGTCGCTCGGAAAAAGTGTTGGTGAAAGCCCCGCCGTTGGTTTTCATGTAATGGTAAAGCGGTTTTGCCACTCGGACGATACCCTTCGAACGGAGTCCCAGAGCAATCATGGTCATGTCCTCGCCCATGGAATGCCCGGCAGGGAACCGGACAGGGGTGGGAGATTCATACAGCTCACGTTTCACCAGCTTGTTCCAGACATTGTATTTCATCATGCCGGCCAGGAATCCCTCCTTTACCATGGTTTCGGCATCCGGATAATCCGGGGTGAGCATATGCCTGCGGGAATCTCCGAAGTCGATGTAGAAATCGCAATAGGCGAAATCGGCCCCGGAATGAATGGCTTCGCCGTACAACTCTTCCAGCATGGTAGGCTCCAACCAGTCGTCGGAGTCACAGTGGAAAATGAATTCTCCTTTCGCCTCAGCGAGTCCTGTATTCCTTGCCGCGGGAAGACCCTGGTTTTGAGTGTGCACCAAAATTCGGGCATCTCTATGGTATTCCGCCAACACCTTTCGAAGAATCTCGGCACTGTCATCCGGCGATGCGTCATCCACAAAGATGAACTCCACTTCCTGTAGCGTCTGCTCCATCAAGGAGCGGGCGCAACGTTCGATAAACGGAGCGACTTTGTAAAAGGGGATGATGACGGAAACCATAATCTTAGCTCACTAAATCTTTAAAAACGGAACCCTCTTTGCGATTATAGTCAAACAATAGGATGTAATTCCCACTGAGGCAATCCCCAATAGCCAGAAAAGGATACCGGGTTTTGCCCAAGTTCCAGAAATAGAGGCATAAATAGCAAACAAATATGTCTGAAAACAATACAAACCTTTGGACTCTTTCCCCATAACCTGAGTAATGCGGCATTTTTGAATTATATCCTCAGGAATCAAGCGTAATCCCGATAAGACGGCCAAACAACCGAACACACCAATCAGATCCCTATAAACGTCTATATACAAAAGATGATTCCACTCTTGAATTCCGCTAAACAGATAGACTCCTGTCCGATAGAATAAGAAATCTTTGTTGAAGGATAGGAGAAGTATCAGAAAAGCCACTGAAAAGAAGATAAAAAAGCCAAGTTTGTACTTCACCCAAAAGCCACTCTCCCAAAACCTAGCCAAACCTATTCCTACGAGAAAACAAGGGTATAAAAATTTGACCCCGGCCAACTCTCCGTAATCCGGAAAAAACAACCCGGACAATGACACCAAAATGGCTATCCACCAACGAAACTGTAGAGGCGACAGGCGCCATATCAAAGCCGTTATGACAGATGAAATGAACACCGCTTGCAGAAACCAAAGTGTATGACTCAATGTATCAAGGTAATTCAAGAGCGTGTACTTTCCTCTGCATACCCATAAAAACCAGACAGAGCCGAAAACCAAGATGGGAATCAGTAGGGATTGCGATCTTTTTGCAAAAATAGTTTTGAACGTATATTTCTTTAAACTTGATGCGAACAAATAACCGCTGATCAACATAAATAGCGGCATGTGAAAACTATATATAAAAAGATAAAACGGATTATCGAAAAAAGCGTTCGTCTGCGTATAACAGGCACCGCTACCAGACTGGATGGAATGTCCAAACAATACAAGAAGAACGGCTATCCCCTTTGCAACGTCCCAAAACGGGTTACGATTATTCATAGCGAAAGCAATCTATCGGAGTGAATAATAATCACAAAAAAAAGCACAATCTGCAGTAACTCCATTTTGGCAATTACCCGGTCTTCTTTAAAGAGCTAGACAACAAAAGGGACACTAACGTGGCCATTACGACAGTAACAAGATAGAGCAACGGTCCTCTGCTGAAGCCCGCCAGCAGTACAAGTAATCCTGCAAATACCATATGTGTAAGATATACATATTTACTCACGGTCCCTATCAGAATTGCCGTCTTTACTTTTAATTGCGGCAGCTTTAACCGGAGTGAAATAAGGAACAAGCTTGCCGCCAGGGCGGGTAAAAGCAGATGACTGAACTGAAAACCTATGAAAGATACTACAACCAGAAGTATATCCCATAAAACAGGATTATGGACAAGATTCTTCGTTTCCCATTGCCGGATAATACCTCCTCCAGTAACAAAAAGAAGCCCGACAAATACACCATTCCTCGTTGTCTTGAACAAACGGGCATAAACTGAAATCTCTTCTAACGGATAGAGGTCTGCAAACAGATACAGTGATAATCCTATCAAACACATTGCCCAAAGAGGGATTCCAATTCTCCGCATCAGCCATATCAACGCACCGTCCCATACAAGTGCCAGCAAGTACCATAATGGCCAGGAAAGGTAATTCTCCCCTACCAGAATGACGTTTCGCAACCAAACGACAACGGACTTGGAGAAGGGAAGTTGGTCCTGCCAAAAACCTATGACAGCAAAAGGGAGATAGATGATAGTCCAGATTATATATAGTTTCAACACTTTCCAGGTCCAGTTCCGAATGGCGCAAAGATCTTTTTCTTTGTCGCCGTTCAACTTGCCGAACAAGAAAAAGCCGCTTGCCAGAAAGAACCAGGGAACGGCTGTTTCCAACAATCCCATCAATGTCCAATTGGTTGTATGAATGGCCACGACAAGGAATGCCATTATCAACTTTTCAAGATAGATGCCTTTGTATATCTGCTGTGTTGGAGGCATCCTATTTGTCATTTATTAATATCTTCTGATGAAAAGACTTTTTTCATCTCATCTAGATTACTGAAAAGAACCCAATTGGACTTCAGCCATTCGACCGGCCTGTCCCACCATTGACTTTTGAGCAGAAATGCGATAGTTTCTTCATCGAATCGATATTTCAGTATTTTGGCGGGTACCCCGCCGACAATGGCATATGGAGGAACATCTTTCGTGACAACGGCACCGGAGAGGACGACGGCGCCATCTCCTATTGTCAATCCGCCTGTTATAGACACGCGGTCACCAATCCAGACATCGTTGCCGATGGAAGCCATCGGCCTCAATTCTTCAAACCGTTGCTCTTTGGCGAAAGTGTACATCGCCTGCTTCTGAAGAGAGTAGAATACCGGAGAGGTGGTGACAAACGGTGCGCCCAGAGGGTGAGTTCCTCTGGCGATGCGTAACTCGGCGCCGATAGAGGTGAAGCGGCCGATGTTTGCCTCAACATGGCAATCCGTTCCGATATAGGTACCATAGCCCATTGATCCGGAAAAAGCAGAACGGTTGCCAATACTGTTTGCACCTTCAAATGCAGATTCAGCCGAAATGCTTGTTGACCGATTAAACCGCACGAAGCCATGCCACTTTCGTTTGAGGCTAAGATAGGATTTCCATCGTAGCTAAGGTTCTGAAATTAGTCTAGAAATATAACCTAACAAGGCTTTCATTGCACCGAAGGATTATGCTTTACACCCCGGAAACGCAAATATAGCGTGTGATAAGTCCTTGGAAAAACAGCCTTAAGGTAACCTGTTACCCAGATAATGGGATAGCGCCACGGAAAGCAGCGTTTGCTGTACAGCAGCGCATTGTGCAGGTTCAGTCCGCGGGGAGATTTCAGGTATGCAATCCTCTCTTTCAAAGGTAGTTGGAAGAAATCGGACCTTCCTCCGTCCTTCGGGTGGTCGTTTTCGCAAACCCCTCCGTAATGGGGAAGGACGAGCACCGGAAAACCGGCTTTATGGGCCAGATAGGTATAATCATGGTCTGTTCCGCCGTGAATGTACTCTTCACAAAAGATACCCTGCTGTTTAACAACATCTGCAGATACATAGGTGATATTCCCGTGAGCAGCTTCACAAGCTTGGAAGGACTTTCCGTCGGGAAGTATCATTTTGTCTTTAAGCGTCAGCTTGTTGGTATAGATGAAACCGCCGTAGGTAAATGCACCCGTTGCCGCATCCTTGGTCGAGCCCACATAAATGCCGCCTTTCCCGAAAGTGCTACGGCTATAGTCATCGGCGGCCAGGATATCCTCCCAGAACTCAGGAAGTACTTCTGAATCATTGTTCAGCCAGAGATATCCGTCCCATCCGCCTTCAGCAATGGCTGCTTTCCAAGAGTTAATCATTCCACCGTTCCAGAACAGGTCTCCGGTTCCCTGAAGAATAGTAACATCAAACGGATAGCACTGGGAGCGGATGGCATCTGCCGTCCCGTCAGTACTGCCGTCGTCCGTAAGGAAAACCTTGGCGGAAACAGAAACCGGAAGCGTATTCTGCAACGAATCCAGGCAACGAAGGGTTTTCTGCTTCCGGTTAAAAACTGTTATAAGGACAGCTACAGACAACATGTCATTTACTCAATGTCTTTACGATTCTAGCTGGATTGCCTGCTACGACACAATCCGGCGGAACATTCTGGGTCACGACTGAACCGGCACCGATTACGGCACGGTCCCCAATCGTTACCCCTTTCAAGATAATAGAGCGAGCTCCGATGAATACATCGTTCCCGATTGTCACGGGGCTGACGAGTGTATTCTCATTGCGCCCTTCAAGCCTGTCTTTCCAATCGATAGGGTGGGAATCGGTATCCGTTATAATGCAGCCTGAACCAATCATGACATTGTCGCCGATGGTTACACTTTTTGCGGCACAGATTGTACTTCCGCTGATTCCTACATTATTTCCGATAACTATACGGCTACCAGGGGTTGCTATATTGAAAACGCAGGGTTGGATAAGGCCGATGGCATTACTGTTAATCTTATTCAAGCTGCAGAACCTGCGTCCGATAGTCAGGGTCCCATTAGGTTTTCTGGAAACCAGGCGGCTTATCCAACTTCTCCGGATGATGATCAACGCTCCTGTTATTTGCCAATCTTTGTGATATGGTATCCTGCTCAGCATGCAGTACCACCTCGTAAGCAGGTTTCTATAGAGTTTTCGTATCAGCATAATGAATGACTGTTGTTTGAAAACTGGAGTTAACAACTATTTTTTGTCCAACGGGTAGCGCAGGAGCAATTTTAATCGTTTCAACAAAGAAAGATTCATCAACATATCCCGTTGTTCATTCCAAAATGCATTGGTGAAGCGCTCGTCAAAAAAGAGGGATCTCCGGTAGTACGCCCACCAGATATCGGCATTGGGGCAAGCACCCTGCCAGGGCTTTGCGCCGTTATAGTGGACAATTCCGGAAGAAAGGGCATGTGCTATCTCTTCTTTTCCGTAAATAGCTTCCATTTCCGCCCGGCGATTTGCCATCAGGTCGTACAACGGGGTGGTAAGGCAAAATGCCGGCGTTATGGGAAGAATCCTGCCTTTGCAAGCAAGGTTGATAATGGTCATGTCCTGCTGGTGATACTGGTTCTTTCCCAACTCCCTGAACTCTTGGAGTTTTCCGTCGCGGATCAGCGCACGGGAATTGATGACCAGATTCCCGGAATAAAAATAGCCGTCGTGCCAGTCATATCCATATTCTTTTCTTAGATATTCCTGGTAATCCGGACGCAGGGCAGAGCACGTATCCACAGCCCCAAAATAAGTATCTCCCAGATTGATAGCATAATACCTCGCCAAGTCTTCCCGGAATATAACGTCCACATCGGAATAGAGAATCTTGTCATATTCGGGGATGAGTTCCGGAGAAATGAGACGGTAATAAGCCGTCTCCGGTATGCCCCGAATCTCATACCCTCCGACGAATTCTCCCTCGACTACACGGAAAGTCAGCTTGCAATTCCCGTACAACTGCGGCAATTCGTTCAGTTTGCTGCCTGAGAAATCACAGTTGGGACTGTGGAGGATGTATATGTCGTAGAAAGTCGTAGGCGCAGCATGCTCCAGCAGAGAGGTCATGCACACTCCTGCCGGCATCTCCAGAGAGGCATCGAACGTAAAGAGAATCGGGACGATATTTAACTCAGCCATTCCTTGTTGGGTTCGCTATCAGTGATAATGACGTACAAACCGTGCATTTCTTCTAAACAGGGCTATGAATTTCATGACGGCCAGGTTGCACTTATAAAGGACCGTCCCGTACCTGCGGTCGCGGAGCTGGATATAGAAACGGTCATAATCCGTATCTTTATAACCGCCCCCTTTCAGGAAATGCTGATAGTCTTCAAGTATCCTGGCCGGGAAGAGGTCTTTTAGAATCTGTTCCTTCTCGAACGTGCACAAATCCCTGTTTTTGGAACTGATGCCGTTGCAGTCGAAATCGGAAACAACCGTATCGATACACTTGTAGGAAGCCCCTCCGAGTACAAACGACTGCAGGAAGAATTTCCAGTCGGAAACAATGCGGTAAGACTCGTCATAAGGGTACTTTTCCAGCCACTCCCGCTTGATAAACGTAGCGTTGTGGGGGAGAGACCCCTTCATGAAGTGAAGCAGGGACAAATCATCCTGGATTTCAAACAAATGACCGGTATCCAGAAAAACCATCTTCCCGATCACGAAATCCAAATCGTGCAGCTCGGGTAAAACCGACTGGATGGCCGTTGAACTGTGCAGATTGTCTCCGCCATTCAGAAACAGAAGATACTCTCCAGTTGATACGGAAACTCCTTTGTTCATCTGACGATAGATGCCCCGCTCTTCGCTGTTGCTTTGCCAGTAGAAGAGCTTGTCGCTATATTTTTTCAGCACATCGACGCTGGAATCCGTAGATCCTCCATCAATCACAATATACTCAATCTGGTCAAAGACAGTCTGATCCATGACACTTTTGAGGGTTCTTTCCAACCCCTCTGCGTCATTGAGGTTGATAGTTATGATGCTCAGCTTTTTTGTCATGACAATATAAAGGAATCGTACAAATGGTGGGTAACCCTTTTCTCTAAGGGTGGCAGCTGCATATAGTCTCCGTAAACGGCGGAAAGATAGCTGTGAAAGTCCTTAATGGCCGGATACTGGCAGCCCTCGAAAGGGAGATCGGTAATCTCGTCAAATACGGTTTTGTCAACAACCTCCCGGCTACCATAACTGCCAAGAATTACCCCGGCTTTTGGAGAGTTGGAGAAAGGATAGCAACATGCCAGCTTTTCTATTTCTTTCTTAACGTTCAATGAAGAATCAAAGCAGCAATGCCGTAGCCGCTTCAGGATATATTTGGCAAACCATAATGCCTTATTTGAGGGAATCGCTTTATAAAACGGGCACACCCACGATAACTTTTCACGTAACGCCAACACTTTCCTACAGTGCTCGTCATATTCCATAGGTGCGCCGTCAATAGGAAAGATATCAATATTGATTCCCCATAAACTCCTCCCGAATGATATATCCGTCATTACTGTACCCCTTCGGCAAACTTTGAGGCATATCTCTACCGTAACCTCGCTTTTACGCAAATCCAGTAGTTCATTGTCCTGTGAATGATACTCCTTTGCAAATCTTTCATAATCCTCCCTGGGCATCATCAGATCGATATCGTCATCCCAGGGAATGTATCCTTTATGTCTAACAGCGCCCAGCAACGTCCCGCCACACAGAGAATACTTGATTCCCTTATTTTTGCAAAAAACATCCACATCGGAGAGAATCTCCAACTGAATCTGCCTTAGCTCCTCCAAACTAATCTGTCTCACCTTTCCTTAGAATTTTAACAGTTCGCCGCAACCCTTTTTCCAAAGAATAACCTGCACTCCATCCGATGCCTGCAATTTTATCATTTGCCAATCGGGAAATTGTTACTTTGCTGAATCCACGGGACTCAACATCTCCAGGCATCTCGAACCGAACCATCGTACCGCTGATTTTAGCAAGCAGGTGGGC
>JAFWPT010000441.1 GCA_017509375.1 Bacteroidales bacterium
AGAGATATTCGGGATAATCCATCTGATACACCCGGAAAACCGCCCGAAGGCAGCCTTCGTCGAAGCGCGCATTGTGCGCCACCAGCGGCAGCCCGGCGACGGCCGGCGCGATGCGTTCCCACACGCGTGGGAACACCGGCGCGGCCTCAGTGTCCTCCGGACCCAGGCCGTGCACCCTCCTGCAGAACCACGAATAGTACTCCGGCTCCGGATGTATCAGGCTGTAGAGCCGATCCACCACGCACCCTCCCCGCACAACGACCACCCCGACGCTGCACACGCTCGACGGCCACTCATTCGCCGTCTCGAAATCAATTGCCGCAAAGTCCCTCATGCCTCCGCAAAGATACGAATTCCAGAAAACAATCGGAGCAGCCCGGTAGGGACTGCTCCGAAATGGCCTATTATCATAATATGAAAACACTTGTACCGTTTTCTGCTTTTTCCTGGTACTCTTCCGGTACCCTAGGGAAAAAGTCAAAACCAGCTCGAGTTTCAATACTATCTATAGTCACTAAACCAGTGGAATAATTACTGTTGCTATGCTTCGTGTTTGTAAACACATATGCACAGCCTTGTGCGCCTGACACAATTCCAGGTGAAGAGAAAGAGCACTTCATCAAACACTTATAGAAGTGACTCGGTATCTGAATGCCATCGGAGTACTGAGGCGTTCCTTCATAGAGTACGCCGGTTACAACGTACAACGTATCAGAATCAGTAGGAGAACTATCTTTTACCGCCTGTTCCAATTGATTCCAAATCGAATCATTGAAGCCGTTCTGCAATTGTGGCGCTTGATTCGAAAGATAAAACGTCTGAGCATTCTGTTCCTTTGACGTTTGACGATAGTTGGATGCGACAAGATGTCCTTTGCTGTATCCGTTTACTCCATCTTGCTGCCAGTTACCAAGGCCCGTGAATGCAGGATCATCTACCCAATTGTCATTTCTTCCGACGTTGTTGTCAGGCCAAATTGAATTATGCATCGCATGGGCTGTCCATACAGGAGCCTTTTTACTACCATCAAGCATAACCGTATAGTTCCTGACAACTCTACCATTATATGAATATGTGTGGGTCGCAACGGCTCGATTGGTATCAGTAGTTAAATATCTGTACCACATATAACCGCGTCCTTTTTCTTCACTTCCGCTCGCCATTTTTCCACTGATTGATACTGCTGGAACCTCGAGGCAGACCAGATACCCTAAATCGTCATTCGTAGATTCAGATTTAGTCGTAAATGATTTAATGCCGCCAAAGTAGTACTTATCAGTTCCGACGAGGATATACGCACGATAATAGTATGTAGTCGAGGTGGATAGGCCGGTAATCTCTCCGGAGAAGGATCCGGAGGTACCGCTTCCCATATCGACATATAATTCGTTGTTCAGGTTATCTGCACTTGTACCCCATTCGAAGCCAACTTCTCTAGGGGTTTCCGAAGCTCCGGTATACGAAGCAGACAGGGTCGCCCCCGTCTGCCCGATTCCAGTTGCATCGGCTGTCGTCACTGTGGGCTCATCACCCCCGGCGCCTCCGCCGGATGCACTTCAGTTGGTAGTGAAAACTAATTGAGATACTGTGATAAGGCCATTTGAACTGCCACTAGCGCAGTCAACTTCAATTCTATAATAGCAATTGGCTTTTGGAGAATCTATTGTAACAGATTGATCACCAGTTCCAATAGAGAAGGAATAGGAATCATAGTTTGTGAAATCCGCAGAAGAACTTACATAAAGCTTAAGAGAATTAATTTTACTAGCGGTTACAGCATCGATAGTAAGAGTTACAGTTTTGATTTCTTCTGGAATAACTGAACTCGTGATCGTAGCCACAGATGCATAATTCTTGCGCCCAGCTTTAACATATGCCCAATTATTGGAATTATTATTCCAATTGGCCATTTCACAAATTATTCCGTCCGAATTTACAGACCAAGTTGTTGTATAACTAGAAACGCCTTCCGAGTTATTTGTTGAATTCCAAACTACAGTATAGGTCTTCTCTCCTTCTTGGGGCTCTGCAACAGAAATTGTTACATCATCTGTTTTTCCTTCATAAGAAATAGTTACTATCTCGTCAGTAAGAGCAAGGGCAGTTTCAAGTGAAGGGGAATATGTCAGTTCATCATTGGGGATAACTGCAGTCTTAGTGTTAGCAACATCGTCTGCATCAACATAGGTCGCAGTTACAACCATTCCTTCAGGATTAAATGTCTGTCCGACAGTATAGTCCGTTTTGTTAGGAGTAGTTGTTACTTCAATACCGGTGAGGTTCCATGTAATCACTTTCGGCTCAGGTTCAACGTTTACTCCCCAAACGGCAAATCTTAAATCTGAAGAAAGCTTGATTGGCACTTCTGAATCAATACCAGACAAATCAAACGAATAATAGAAATCGTCGACACTTCCATTAAGAGTAAATGGAGAATTGTTTGAAATACCATCGTCAGCCTTTAAATCAATGGTTGAAGGAGTGATGCTAGCTCCAGTAATTGTGAGAGTATTGTTTGATACTCCCTTCCAAGATGCGGCGTGAAGGTGGAGTTTAGTAGATCCAGCAGGAATAACTATTGTCATATCACCACCTGATTTACCTGTACCAACTTTGATAGCAATATTATCATTCACAGTAGCATCAGTTGCATTCGAGCCTGTATTCAATGTTACATTGCTGGTTTCGAGCAAGGCAAACTTATTAACTTCTTTGCCTTCTCTGACAGCATCTCCCATCTTGATACCAAGGATATTTCTCTTATTCTTCTTGAAAGCGAGGCCGATATTGGAAATCTCTTTAGTATAAGTAGCAACATCAGTGGTGAGGACAACTTTCAGAGATGTAACTGTCTCAGGCAGGAATCCAGCCCATACCTCAAGAGTGTTGTCAGAAGTTATCTCAAGCGAGGAAACGTTAAGGGAAATCTCATTCTCCCCGTTACCGGAAACTGAGCCGTCAATTACGTTGACAGTGTAATCTCCAACGAGGTTCGCACCTTCCTGGGCGGTCAATGTTAAGCGGAGAAGACTCTCACCTTCAGGTATATTAAGTCCCTTGAGGGTAATATCGGCAAGAGCAACGACGCGATTCCAACTCATGAGAACAGGATCTGCGGTAATCTCTGACAATGTCTCCGAACATCCTACAAGGATATCAGCAGAGGCATCAAAAGAACTTGCCGACGGTTTCTGTTCTGCAGGAATGTTAATCACTATGCTAGGTGCATCAGCTTGACCAGCTGAGCATGCCCCAGAAGGATATATACCATAGAAAACGATATCACCTTCCAAATTATTAACAAAATCCTCCTGGAAACTGCTTTCTCCAATCGGAAGCGAGAAAGAAGCATTGCTAGCATCCGATTTAAGGGGATCAGTGGCATAGAAACGAGGGGTTGTATCAGGACCAGAAGACAATGTCTTCCCCGAAGACTGCCATACACCATCAAGAGTAAAACCTACACGAATCTTATCTCCTGCAAGCCATTGAACGGAAGATCCGTTCCAACCAGTCTTCGTGTCAACAGCATCCTCAACCTCAGGTTTTGCAGAGGTAAAAGTAAGATGGTCAATAGTTTTTAACTCTTCAACTTCTTGACGTTCACAAGAGTTGAATGCAATAATCGCAGCTGCAACTGCTAAAATAGAAGCAATTCTTTTCATAAGGCATCAATTCTTACATTACTCATTTGATTAACCGATGTCTCCCATTCCCTCATCTCCATCGAGATCAGGATTACCAGGACTTGCACAAACGACACCTTGCACCTTTACAGAAATCACCATGCACTCAGG
>JAFWPT010000442.1 GCA_017509375.1 Bacteroidales bacterium
CTGCGCTCTGCGAGGCCTGAAAGTACTGCTTATCGAAAGGCAGGATATAGCTACCGGAGCAACCGGACGAAACCACGGCCTGCTTCACTCCGGAGCACGCTACGCCGTAAAAGACAGCGAATCCGCCGAGGAGTGCATACGTGAGAACAAGATTCTCCGCCGCATAGCCACCAACTGCATAGAAGACACCGGGGGCCTCTTCATAACTCTCCCCGAAGACGCCGATTCCGGGTATGGCCTGGACTATCAGGCAAAGTTCCTGGAGGCCTGCAACAAGGCGGGGATAGAGGCCAGGGCCATTTCTCCGGCAGAGGCAATTTCGATGGAGCCCTCCGTGAATCCCTCCCTGATAGGAGCCGTAGTGGTTCCCGACGGTTCTGTTGACCCGTTCAGACTCTGCAGCGCAAACGTCACCGATGCCGTCCTCAACGGGGCAAAGGTTCTGATATATACCGAATTCCTCGATTTCATACGGGAAGGAGACACGATTCTCGGCGTAAAAGTGCTCGACACCCGTACCGGCGAAACTGCTGAATACAGGGCGCCCGTCACCGTGAACGCTGCAGGAATCTGGGGGCACGGAGTTGCCGGGAAAGCCGGCATCCACATTGGAATGTACCCTGCAAAAGGCGCCCTGCTGGTTTTTGGCCACAGGGTCAACAACGTGGTAATCAACCGCTGCCGCAAATCTGCCGACGGTGACATATTGGTGCCCGGAGACTCGGTCACCGTCATCGGAACCACCTCTACCAAGATACCTTTCGAAGAATGCGACCATATGGAAGTGACTCCTGAAGAAGTACGCCTGCTGCTACGTGAGGGCTGTGCCCTGTGTCCGGCCCTGGCGAGCACCCGCATTCTGCGGGCCTATGCGGGAGTGCGTCCGCTCGTAGCCGACGACAGCGATCCCAGTGGCCGCAGCATCAGCCGCGGCATAGTCTGCCTGGATCATGAAACCCGCGACGGCGTCAAGGGATTCATCAGCATCACCGGCGGCAAACTCATGACTTACAGGTTGATGGCAGAACTTGCCACCGACGCGGTGTGCCGCAAGCTCGGAGTTAACAAGGCCTGCATCACTGCAGAAACTCCCCTCCCCGGTTCGATGGACGGCCGCATCGAAAGCGTCAGCAAGCGCTTCGAGGGCAAAGCCACGGCCGGGCAGAAAGGAGCGGCCGGACGCCAGGGCGACATGGTGGAAAAGATACATTTCGAGACGGAAGCCGACAAGCAGCTGGTCTGCGAGTGCGAGAACGTAACTTTGGCTGAAATCAAATATGCAGTGCAGGAACTCGGGGTACGCAATCTGGAAGATTTGCGCCGCCGCACCCGCGTGGGCATGGGGACCTGCCAGGGCACGCTTTGCATACGCAAGGCGGCCAAGGCCCTTGCCGAGGCCCTTGGCCAGCCGGAAATGGCCGGAAAGCTTGCCTCCGACTATCTTGACGAGCGTTGGAAGGGCATGCGGGCAGTAGGCTGGGGTGACACCCTCCGGGAAATGGAATTCATGCAGAGAGTTTACAAATTTGAGAAACCTTATTCCTACGATGAAATTTGACGTTGTTATCATAGGCGGAGGGCTGGCCGGAATGACAGCCGCTACCGAACTGCAGCAAGCCGGGCTTAAGTGCGCCGTGGTAGCTGAAGGGCTTTCTCTGCACAATGCTTCCAGGCGCGCATTCAGTGCCGCAGGAGGCACTCTCCTTGCCGGCGACAGGGTAACGGGAGGCAAACTGGCAGGCGGGCGCCTGCTGTCCGTCAGCACCGCAAAGCTTGGGGATATGGACCTGGAAGCAGATGCCTTCGTGCTCGCCACGGGCAAGTATTTCTCCAAAGGACTTGTTGCCGACATGGACAGGGTGTATGAGCCGCTGTTCGGGCTGGACGTAGAATTCGACGATGACCGCAGCAAGTGGTTCGACCCTTCCTTCGCCGCCCCCCAGAGATTCCTGGAATTCGGGGTCAAGACCATGGACGGCAGAGCCGTCAAGGACGGGAGAGCGGTGGAGAACCTCTTCCCTGCCGGAGAAGTCCTCGCAGGAGTGAGCAGCGCCCAGGGAGACGCGACTGCCGTTATCAAGGAAAGCGCGATAGCTGCAGCTAACGCAATAAGGAGGAAATAGTTATGCAGGAAACAAATATCAGCGCCAAGAATTTCGAGCAGTGCCAGAAGTGCTCGCTATGCGAGACCGTGTGCCCTGTGATGGCCAACAATCCCAAGTATGCAGGCCCGAAACGTTCCGGCCCCGACGGCGAACGCTACCGCCTCAAGAACGGTATCTTCTTCGAGGATTCGTTGAAATACTGCCTGAACTGCAAACGCTGCGAGGTGGCTTGTCCGTCCGGCGTGCGCATAGCGGACCTTATTCAGCAAGCCCGCATTGACTATGGCCGCAAGGCACCCAAGCTGCGCGACTTGATGCTGGCCAGCACCGACCAGGTAGGCCCGCTGGCAAGCGCCTTCGCCCCCATCGCCAACCCCATACTTGCTCTCTCCCCCGTCAAGACATTGATGGATATAACTTTAGGCGTTGACAAACGCCGCAGTTTACCGAAATACTCTCCTGAGACTTTCGTCCACTGGTACAAAAAGAATGCGGCTGACAAACAAGACCGGTTCAGTAAACAGATAAGTTATTTCCACGGCTGCTATGCAAATTACAACTTTCCCCGGCTGGCCCAGGACTTCGTGGCTGTGATGAACGCATTCGGCTATGGCGTGAGGCTGCTTGACAGGGAACGTTGCTGCGGGGTAGCCAAGATTGCCAACGGAATGATTCCGGCCGCTGTACGTGACGCCAGAATCAATATGGAAGCTTTCCGGGAGTCGGTCAAGGCGGGACGCGACATAGTGACCGTATCCACCACCTGCACCCTGACTCTCATCGAGGAATACCCGGAGCTGCTGAAAGTGGACAATGCCGATGTAAAAGACCATATTTTCCTGGTTGAGCAGTTGTTATACAAGGGTATAGCATCTGGTGCCCTGAAACCGGTATGGAAAGAAGGATGGAAGGCCCGTGCGGCATACCATTGCCCTTGCCATCAGGAAAGGCTGGGCTGGGGCATCTTCACCACTGAACTTCTGAAGATGATTCCGGGGATGGAGCTTGTGGAGCTGGAAAGCAACTGCTGCGGCATAGCCGGCACTTATGGATTCAAGAAGGAGAACTTCAAAGTGTCCCAGATGATAGGCAGGCCCCTGTTTGAAAACATAGCCGCAGTGGCACCCGAGTTCGTTGCCTGCGAGTGCGAAACCTGCAAGTGGCAGATTGAGATGTCCACAGGCGTGCCGGTAAAGAATCCCGTCAGCATCCTCGCCGATGCTCTCGACCTCGCAAAAACCGCCGAAGCCAACAAGTAGTCATCGACAGCACGTCCGGGATTTCCGTTCGATGCGGGCGGCAATCCCATCGTCTCAAGCAATACACCGCGACAATCTTTGGGAGCGTTGCCGGCTCAGCTTGCGTCCATGCTTAAGGATACGGCTGATTACGAACTTATTTCAAGAGTTCTGCGCTGAGGTCATACGCATCTGCTCCGGTAATGCGCACGTCGATATACCGGTTCAACAGCGCCACGGCATCTTCGGGCGCCGGGACGAGTATTTCCCCGTCCACCTCCGGGCTCTCATATTGGCTGCGGCAGACCAGCGTGCCGCTCACCAAGTCATCCACAAGCACGCGTTCCACAGAGCCTACACGGGAAAGGTTGTATTCCAGGGATATTTCGCCCTGGAGCCTCATCAGTTCGTCCAGGCGGCGGCTCTTTTCCTCCTCCGGCACCGAGTCTTCCAGATGCGTGGCTCCCCAGGTGCCTTCTTCCTCTGAATAGGTAAACGCACCTAGACGCTCGAACCTTGCTTCTTTTACGAAATCCAGCAGTTCCCGGAACTCGGGCTCCCCTTCTCCGGGATGACCGACTATCATAGTGGTACGAAGTACTACCCCAGGGACTTTTTCCCTCAATGCTCTGATAATCCTGCGGGTACCTGCTGCGTCTATGTGCCTGTGCATATTGTCCAGCACCTTGTCCGATATATGCTGCAGCGGGATATCCAGGTACTTGCAAACCTTGGGGTTGCTTGCCATCTGATCCAGTACGTCCTCCGGAAAATCCTGCGGGTAAGAGTAATGAATGCGGAGCCTTTCTATACCCTCCACCTTGGAAAGTTCCTCCAGCACACGCCCCAGACAACGCTTGCCGTAGAGATCGAGACCGTAGAACGTAGTATCCTGAGCGATGAGAATCAACTCGCTCACACC
>JAFWPT010000443.1 GCA_017509375.1 Bacteroidales bacterium
CCAAACGGGCACAATCTCCTGGCTTCCAGCCGTTTTTGGATGTGTCTGCGCACAGGCGATGGTCAGGCATATTGCTGGAATAGAAGAAAATATATAACTTTGCACTCTTATGTTCAGTGTACATGAAGTTAAATCCCGCTCGGACTTGATGCGTTTCATCAAGTTCCCGGATCAGTTGTATAAGTCTTGCAAGCAGTATGTTCCTGCCTTGCATTCGGACCAGGTGTTTTCACTCACCAAAACATCTACGCTCTCTTATTGCAAGCGTAAGATGTGGATGGTGCTTGACGGCAGCAAGGTCGTAGGCCGTATCTGCGCCATGATAAACCCCAGGTACAACGAGCGCTACGGCAAGAAACGGGTACGTTTCGGCTGGTTCGACTGTATTAAAGACATAGAGGTGGCACGGCTGCTTATAGGCACTGCCGAAAACTGGGCCAGGGAACAGGGGATGACAGAGATTCATGGACCCCTCTATTACAATACTCTCGGGAAACAGGGTATGCTGGTTGAAGGTTATGAGAACACTCCGCCTTTCAACTGCTTGTACAACTTCCCTTATTACAACGACTTCATGAAAGAACTCGGGTTCGAGAAAGAGTGTGACTGGCTGCAGTACAAGATGGTGGCCAACCACGGAGTTCCGGAAAAAGCCAGGAGGGTTGCAAAACTTGTAGAAGAACGTTATAACCTCCATATCGGCAGTCTTGACGAACTGAAGAAAGATCCCGCTATGGTCCGCAAGTTTTTCCGGGTGTACAGCGACAGTTTCTCGCAGACGGTTTACAATTTTATTCCGTTTACCGATGCTGAAATAGAAGAAGAGGCTAACAGCTCTATGCGCTTCATATCCGACAAGGCCAGCTGCGTCCTGCTTGACGAACACAACGAAATTGTGGCTTTCGGGATTTCCTTCCCCAGCATTTCCGAGGCGTTGAAGAAGGCAAAGGGACGTCTGTTTCCCTTCGGATGGTGGTATCTGCGGAAGGCGCTTAAGAATTATGAGATTACGGATCTCATGATTAACGGCGCCGTGCCCGAGTGGCAGAACAAGGGCGTGTCTGCCGTGTATTACAAGGAGATGGCGGATAAAGCCGCCAAGATAGGTAACAGATGGGCTATTTCAAATCCCCAGATAGAGTCCAACAGCGCGGTGAACATTTGGAACAGCTATGAACACGAGCCGTTTATGAGGCGACGTTGTTATATCAAGAAAATAGGAGAATGATTTATGGCAGAGAACACGCTTCTTGAGAAAGTCCTTTCCCTTCAGGGAAAATTCCAGTCCATACAGGATCAGTTATCGGACCCTTCAGTGATGTCCGATATGAAGAAATATGTCCAGCTCAACAAAGATTACAAAGAGCTGGAACCCATTATCAAGGCCGGCCAGGAGTACAAGAAAATGCTGGATGACCTGCAATCGGCCAAGGATATTTTCCTGAACGAGAAGGACGATGAACTCAGGGAAATGGCCCGCGAGGAAATAGCCGAGATAGAGCCGAAAATTCCTGATATGGAGCAGAATATCAAGCTTTTGCTTATTCCCGCTGATCCGGATGACTCCAAGAACGCAATAGTGGAAATCCGTGGCGGTGCGGGCGGTGATGAAGCTGCCATTTTCGCAGGCGATCTGTTCCGGATGTACCAGCATTTCGCGGAGTCCCGCGGATGGAAGCTGGAGGTTACGGACCAGGCCCCCGGTACTTCCGGAGGCTTCAAGCAGATAGTGTTCAAACTCAGCGGCTCCGACGGAGTATACGGAGTAATGAAATACGAGTCCGGCGTTCACCGCGTGCAGCGTGTCCCCCAGACTGAGACCCAGGGCCGTATCCAGACGTCTGCCGCATCAGTAGCAGTGTTCCCTGAGGCCGGCGAATTCGACGTGGACCTCAGCTGGGATGACATACGCCTGGACCTTTTCTGCTCTTCCGGCCCCGGCGGGCAAGGAGTGAATACCACTTATTCTGCCGTCCGTTTGACCCATATCCCTTCCGGACTGGTGGTCCAATGCCAGGAGGAACGCTCCCAGCTCAAAAACAAGGACCGTGCATTCGAGGAACTCCGTACACGTCTGTACAACCTGGAGCACCAGAAATATCTTGACGGCATCGCAGCAAAGCGCAAGACTATGGTATCCACAGGTGACCGCAGCGCCAAGATACGTACATACAACTATCCCCAGGGCCGGGTAACGGACCATAGGATCAACTGGAGCATGTATAACCTCCCCGTATTCATGAATGGCGACATCCAGGAATGCATTGACCAGCTGCAGATAGCGGAAAACGCCGAGCGCCTTAAGGAAGTCGGGGAATGAAAAACTTGCAGGAGGCTACAGCGTAGCCATCCTGTCAAGTGCAAGTTCAACAAGCTTGCGTATGGTCGGTTTGTAGTCGGGATTGGAGCTCTTTAGATAGCGGTTGGCTATGATGCAGCATACTGTAGAGGCGTTGTGCCCGAGGTGAGCGGCAAATCCCGCAAGAGGGGAACTTTCCATTTCGAAATTGGTAATGCGGTAGTTTTCACCGTTCTCCGAGAAGCGGAAACTCTCTATGTTTTCAAGCATGTCCGGCATGGCCAGAGGCATGCGCACTACACGGCCCTGAGGTCCGTAGAAGCCGGGTGCTGAAATAGTTACGCCTTTCACGGTAACATCCTTGAACAAATCTATGATCTTTGGTGATGCTTTCACGAAGTAAGGTGAAGGAAGGTCGGGATTCCAGTTCATGTGTTTCTTGAAATCTGCCTCCACTGCCGGGATGGTGACTTTCTCCCGGTTGGCATACCAGTTCATTACGCCGTCGAATCCTACGCTTATATGAGCAAGTACGTAACTTCCCAGAGGGATGTCTGCGTGGAGGGCTCCGGAGGTGCCTATGCGCAGGATGTTCAGTGCTTTATGTACTGGTTTGATTTCGCGGGTCTGGAAGTCCACGTTTGCCAGGGCGTCAAGTTCGGTCATGACAATGTCGATATTGTCCGGACCTATACCGTGGGAGAGGGCCGTGATCCGTTTGCCGTTGCGTTTGCCGGTGATGGATACGAACTCTCGGGATTCATGGCGGAATTCAATGTCTGTAAGGTATTCACCGATCATGTCCACGCGGGACGGATCGCCGACCATGATTACGTTGTCGGCCAGTTCTTCGGGTTTCAGATGGATGTGGAAAACGGAACCGTCGCCATTGATGATAAGTTCTGATTCAGGGATGCGCATGATGTTTATAGTTTTAATGATTTTTGCGTTTGCTTGAACGTAGGCGGCTGGAGCTGCGTACCATAAGTTCGTCGGCCCAGATGCCGCGGGCGGCCAGGACATCCAGGATTATTGCCAGCAGTGGAAATACTGCCGCCACGTGGAACAAGGGGTCGTTGCCGCTTACAATGAAGTCCACGACAAGCCAGGCCTGCAGGGCAAAGGTGATGAGCGCAGAAAGCACTGCTGTGCGCACCTGGAATACCCTGAATCTCCATGTAGTAAGTGCAAGGATGTTCAGTAAAGTAATCAGGATAAGCAATACCAGATAAGGCCAGTAGGCGGTAAAACGGATATCTCCGGCCTTGTTGCAAAAGAACATAGCGCCTATTAGCGCCGTTGCCAATGCCAAATACAAAGTTTGAACTCTCTGCCACATAATCAGGATCTTGAATTGAAGCAGGCCAGCACGGCCTGTTCGTAGGTTTTGGAAACCGGGATGCGCGGAGTGGTATCGCTGTCCAGTTCCACGGAATAGCCTTCTTTTTCGGAAATCAGCATCCTCACTTTCCGTATGTTGATGATATATTTCCGGTGACAGCGCACCAGATCGCTGTCGGCAAAACTCTCTTCCACGGTCTTGAGCCTGCACCTCAGCATATACTTTTTCAATTCTCCGGAATTGTCAGAGTACCACACCTGGATGTAGTTGTCGTCGGATTCTATGAAGAACAAGTTGTCCGGACTCACCGAGAGTTTAAGGGTGCCGCTGTTGTCGAACAGGGTTATCCTTTTCTCTTCGCTCGGGTTGAGAGGAATGTCGCTGACCACGTTGCCGTAATTCATGAGCCGAATGGTATTATCCTTCTCTTCGATCATAAAGTACTGTGCTATAAGGATATAAGGTACTCCGAGAGAAAGGCATGCATAGACCGTGGCACCGAACAGCAGCCGCCCGAACGATGGATTGGGCAGGGAAATAATGCCGAACCTGTCGCCTTCCAGGGTGAAAAAGGAATATAACAGGGCGATAAGCAGGATCTCTATCACATTCCACAGGATGTAGCGGCCTACGGTAAAACTGTCGGCATTTCTCTGGATGTACATCAGCACTTTGCTGAACACCACTATCGCCAGCGAAATTAGATAGAAGATTATGGTGAACAGGAAGGCTTCGCCTCTGCCGAGCTCGAACCATGCGTTATGGGAGAGGGGGATGCTGATGAGCAGAAACACCAAAGACCAGAAGGCCGCGAAGTTTACGGTCATGATAAGTTGGTGCTTCCCCAGGAGGAATCTCGGGAGCTGGTCCCTGTAGGAGCGCATGGGCATAGTTCTGCAAATATAGGAAAAAGTTTGTATATTTGCGGCAAAACAAATAGCTAGCATGAGAAGAGTAGTGGTTACCGGAATGGGTGTGGTTTCCTGCGTCGGAAACGACGTAGATACGTTCTGGGACAATTTGAAAAACGGCCGTTGCGGCATAGATTATATAACTGAATTCCCCACGGACGGCCTGCCTGTAAAAATAGCCGGCAAGGTGCGTAATTTCAATCCCGAAGATTACGGGATGGACAAACCTTTCATCCGCAAGCAGGATCCTTTTACGATTTTTGCCATGGCTGCAGCCTTCCAGGCAATGAAAGACAGCGGGCTGGTCTCCGGTGAGAATATTGACCCTGCGAGGCTTTCAACCTATGTGAGTTCTGGCATCGGAGGCTTCACTACCATTCAGAGGGAAATTGAAAAGATGGTGGAAGACCCAAGCGGCCAGTGGATTTCGCCGCTCTTCGTGCCTACCATGATTTCCGACATGGCAGGCGGCCAGATTGCCATTAAATTCCAGGCCCAA
>JAFWPT010000444.1 GCA_017509375.1 Bacteroidales bacterium
ATCAGTATTTCTTCCAATAAGGTGAACATCCACACGGTGTTCAGGTGGATGAAGAATTCGGACACGTCGATGTTCGTCTCGGGATATTTCGCTTTCATCGCCTTGAACCAGTCCAGGACACCCCGGGTGGCCTTATTGACAAAATTCTCCTTGAATCCTTCCAGCGACGACCCCTGCGCGTGAAACAGCAGGAGTTTCAACGCCGTCTTGTGCCGATGGATGATGTCCATGTATTCCTTCAGCGATGCCTCGGCATAACCCTCAGCCTGAATCGTCGAGATGTCATAGCCATCCTGGCCGTTCCGCTCGTCCAGCAGGGCATTCAAGGCATCCGTTGCGGGCTTGAGCAGCCGGCAGAACAGATCGTCCTTGGAAGGATAATAATGATACAGGTTGCTTAGGGTGATCCCGGCCTCGCGCGCGATGTCACGGGTTGTCGCGCCCCGGTAGCCATTCTTCAGGAACAGCCTCTTCGAGACGGCGAGAATCCGCTTGCGGATATCTGACTTGAGCGTTTGCATCCGGAACTTTGTTCTCTTTTCGGGTGCAAAGATATGCCCTTTCCTGCACCGGGGCAATCCCCATTTATGGTTATTTTAACTATAAGTTGTTAAGGACGGCATGCGATGATGGGCACAAGAGAGGCGCCCTTCCGCCCGGAGCGTATCTGCATCTTGCGTCATCACATTTCGGGTGTAAAACCCCGGGAATTGCACCCAAACGCGCTCCCATGAACGTTTTGGGTGTAAAAACGCCCTTTCTGCACCCGAAATCGGCCCTCACCCCCCGAGGGGACCGCCGCAGAGCGGCGAGGGGGTAACGTGGGTTTCGCGAGGGCCGAATGGGCGGGAAGACTCCGTATTCCTTCACCAGCCGTTTTCCCTCAATAACTCACGCAAAAACAGACGTTTTCAACCCGGCCGTGCGGGGTGGCCTTTATTTCAGGGGCTCGGGATGATGGTCGAAGTCCCGGAAGTCGTAGTAGTACAGGTGGAGGGAGTCCAGGTATCCGTACTCGCCCTCAAGCCGCTGCAGGAAGTTGTCATAGTCCAGTGCTTCCGGCGCCGTCCAGGCCTTTTCGGCCAGGGCGATGAGCCGAGGAAATACCATGTAGCCGAGCCTCTCCCCCGTGCGCACGCGCTCTGTCCAGAGATTGGCCTGCACGCCTAAAACGAAGGGACCGTCTTCCAACTGATAGCCATAAATCTTGTCCAGACCGTTGACGTACTGTTTCCAGGCCAGGTGGCCTTCCTTACAGCGGGCATCCTGGATATAATCCAGGTAGAAGGTGTCCCAGGGCGAGAGGATGGTCCGGTAGCCGCCTGCCAGCGCCTTTTTCAGGGACTCGGGATGGTCGGAGCGCCACCAGTGGACGAGGGTCGTGTTCGGGTCCAGGCCGCTGTCAAGGGCATCATCCCAGGTGATGGGGACCTTTCCGGCCGCGGTGACGATGGCCGAAAGCCGGCGCTCGAAATACTTCTGGATGTCCTCGTAGGACGCGATGCCGTTTTGCGCCATGAAATCCGTCATCCCAGCCTGTTCCCGCCAGCCCCTCGTGGACACTTCATCGCCGCCGATATGGATGTAGGGGCCCGGGAATAAATCGGCCAGTTCCCGGATAATCGTCTCCAGCACTTCGTAGAGATGCTCATCGGCCGGATTCACCGTGCGTTGTCCGGCCGCGAGCCCGGGAAACGTCTTCGTGAAGGCCGTGGCGTGTCCGGGCATGTCAATCTCGGGAATCACCTCAATATGCCTTTGGGCCGCATAGGCGACGATTTCACGGATTTCGTCCTGCGTATAGTAGCGGGCAGGGGCGTTCGCATCGGAGTAGCAGCCGACGCCCCCGATGGTGCTGAGCTCGGGATAGGCCTGGATCTGGACCCGCCAGCCCTGGTCGTCGGAAAGATGCCAATGGAATTTGTTCAGCTTATAACGGGCCATCAGGTCCAGGATTTCCATCACCTGCTCCTTGCCGAAGAAGTGACGGGCCTCGTCCAGCATGAATCCCCTCCACGCAAAGCGCGGGGCATCCTGGATGACGCCGCAGTACATTACATCGGCCCCGGCCAGCTGCCGGAGGGTCTGCCGGGCATAGAAGCGGCCGGCCTCGTCCGACGAGCGGATGACAATCCCGTTCCTTTTGATCTGCAGCTCATACGCCTCCGAAGGCAGCTCCGGAGCCTGCACGTACTTCACCTTGTCCAGCTTCTTCTTATGGAACACCTGGTGGGTCATCTGTGCCGACGCCGGGGCCGGAATCACCGGCACTTGGGCAGAGAGGCCGATACTGGCCCATAACAGGAGCACCAGGGATGCGGCCCGGGAAACCAACGATAATCTCATAACCATTCGCTTATTGGATGCAAAGATATAAAACGGATTCCGAAAAAAAGGCTGACTGAAACCTGTTATTCTCAGTCAGCCTTCCGCCCTTGTTGACAGGGCCCCCAATCAATACCCCCAAAGGACGAGTTCCTGGCAGTCGAGACCGTTACCCGATCTGGTGATGAGCATCATGATGTAACGGGTCTTGACCGGATCCACAGACATACTTACGTTCTGCGCCCCGCCGGTGAAATTAAGCGTTCCGATATAGGTAACGTCTTCGTCCTTGTAGTTCAGAACACTCTGGTTCAGCGTATAGGTGCAGTCATCGAGCGCATAGACTTCGACGGTTTTCATATTGTAACGGCCGTCGGAACGGGTCCAGAACTCTATACCGCCCATATCAAACTCCTCCTGCATATCGACAAGCAGCCAGTAAGGAAGATTGAATCCGGTAGAGCCGTATCCAACACCCCCACCCCAGTTCTGCATCCAGGAACGGGCGGTATTGGTCACGTTGTCGTCAAAGGCGCCGGAGATGGAATAATCGGCATTCGGTCTGGAATCCTGGGACGTCTGCGCATGGAAGATGAAACCGCCGTCGGGCACAATGTTCTGCAGCTTGTCGCCGGAGCGTCCGCCACCCTGCTTGTCGTCGAGCGGCTTCAGGCCATACTGGGCCAGGTTGGTCCCCAGCTGGGTGCTGCCATTGGAAGCCTTCACATCGATGC
>JAFWPT010000445.1 GCA_017509375.1 Bacteroidales bacterium
ATAAATAGCGGCAGAAGAAGCGTTTTACGAAGAATCCGCAGATCAGTATCAACGCCAGGCACACCAGGCTCATCCAGAGCACCAGTTCCCCCTTGAAGCCGGTGGCAACGGCGTAGTAGGGGTCGAATTTCCGGCAGAGCAGCTCGCTAGCGGTGGCGGTGGAATAGAATACCCAGAAGAGCACTCCGTATTTGAGCAGGCGCAGAATTTTGTCGGCTATGCTTCTCTCGGGAACTTCCAGATCGTGTATTCCCAGGGCTTTGCGGGCTTTGGTGAGCAAATCTTCAATGGTACCTATAGGGCACAAGTAGGCGCAGAACAGCTTTCCGAACAGCACGACGGCTGCCGCCAGCACTATGCCCATGAGAATCTGTGAAGAGCTCATGGAGCAGGGGAGAGACCCGCGGTTGAACCAGGTGGTCAGGGCCTCAAGGCCTCCAAGGGGACACCATGCTTCAGGGTCTGACGGGGCAAGCTTCGGGAAAAGCTTTGCGGCAAGGCCGCTGAGGAAAAAGACGAGTGCAGCCAGGACGCCCCATTGAAGGACGTATTTAGGCCAATTCTTGCGAATAGTTGATTTCATAACACACAAATATACGCAAAATGAATGATATGTTCTGCATTTGTTCAAAAACAAATAATTGTCTAAATTTGCGCCCGCTAAAGGCAATAATAAACAAACGATATGTCCAACAGTAAATTTTCTGTTAAGTATTGCGTGCTTCTGCCCATTGTGCTCATAGCCACAATCCTTCTCTGGGCCCTCCCTACCGCAAGTTTCGGTATCGCGGACCTCACTCCGGTCCAGCAGCGCATGATTGCCATTTTCGTTTTTGCGGCGCTCATGTGGATGTTCGAAATCATTCCCAACTGGACTACTTCACTGATAGTTATCGTGGTGATGCTGCTCACCGTCTCCAACAAGGGGCTTGCGTTCCTGTGCTCCCCGGAGGCCGGAACCCTGGTGGACTACAAGAGCATCATGGCCTCCTTCGCGGACCCCGTGGTCATGCTCTTCATGGGCGGTTTCGTGCTCGCCATCATCGCTTCCAAATACGGTATGGACGCCGTCATAGCCAAGGGCCTCCTGGGCTTGTTCGGCAAACAACCCAAGATGGTGCTGTTGGGCTTCCTCATCATCATCTCCATCTTCTCGATGTTCATGAGCAATACAGCTACGGCAGCCATGATGCTGGCCTTCCTGGCTCCCGTGCTCAAGGCTTTGCCCGATGACGAAACCGGCAAGGTGGGACTTGCCCTTTCAATCCCCATTGCGGCCAACCTCGGAGGCATCGGAACTCCTATCGGAACGCCCCCCAACGCCATAGCCATCGGTGCTTTGGAAAACGCCGGCTACCAGATCGGATTCGCCACCTGGATGTCAAGAATGATTCCCTACGTGGTGGTGATGATAGTCATCGCATGGGTACTCCTTCAGTTTTTCTTCCCGTTTAAGTCCAAATCCATAGAGCTTAAGATTGAAACCAAAGCCCACAAATGGACCTGGAAGGATTACGTGGCTTGGATTACCTTCTTCGTGACCATTCTCCTCTGGGTTACAGAGTCCCTCACCGGCATCAATTCCAATATCGTGGCCCTCATCCCCTTGGCAGTATATACTTGCACCGGAGTGTTCGGCAAGGATGATATCAAGGAAATCAATTGGAGCGTGCTCTGGCTCGTTGCCGGAGGCTTCGCCCTCGGAACCGGTCTCAACAAGACCGGCCTTGCGGCAGCGCTCATCAACGCCATCCCGTTCAGCACCATGAACGTAGTGCTCGTGCTCGTCATAGCCGGCCTGGTGTGCTACTTCCTTTCCAACTTCATCAGCAACTCCGCTACCGCGGCCCTGCTGGTGCCTATCCTCGTGGTTGTCGGCACTGCAATGTCGGACCCTTCAGCAGCCAACAACGCCCAGTTCATGGCACTTGGCGGCATGTATGCAATGGTTCCTTTCATTGCGGTCTGCGCATCCATAGCCATGCTGTTCCCCATTTCTACGCCTCCTAACGCCATCGCGTCTTCCACAGGCCTGGTAAAGACTTCCGATATGACCAAGGTAGGCATCATCGTGGGAGTAATAGGCTTCGTGCTCGGATACTTCCTGCTTACCAAGATTTTCCCTTTCCCCATTGCATAAACTTATGAAAAAACTATTTTTCTCAGCCATTTTTGCGCTGGTGTCTTTAGCCGCTTTGGCACAGGACGCAACAGCTCCCAAATACGGATACAAGGAGACCGGCTTCTTCAGCAAGCCCAAACTTGGAGCCTACATCATCGGGGCTTATAAATATTCGGACTTGAATCCTGAGAAACCCGGCGGGTTCAGCTGCCGCCTTATCCGCGTCTATGTGGACGGCAGCATCTACAACGATTTCAAATACCGCATACAGTTCCAGGCGAACGGAGAAAAGCCCCATGTGAAAGATTTCTACGTAGAGTGGGCAAAGTTCCCCGAGTTCTCCGTCAAAATGGGCCAGTTCAAGCGGGCTTTTACCTTTGAGAACCCTATGAACCCATGGGATGTGGGAGTGGGTGATTTCTCCTTCCTCGTGCAGAAAATGGCAGGTATGGGCGACCGCCTGGGTGAAGCCAACATGGGCGGCCGTGACCAGGGTATCCAGATCCAGGGAGACCTCTTCCCTATAGGACAGGACAAGCACCGCCTCGTGCATTACCAGCTTGGCTTGTACAACGGCCAGGGCATAAATGTCCTCGACGTGAACAAACAGAAGGACTTGATCGGTACCGTCCAGCTGCAGCCTATCCAGGGTCTCTATCTGGGCGTGTTCGGCTGGATGGGTAACTGGAACAACGGTTCTGTAGATCTCAAGCGCGAACGTCTGAGCACCGGCCTGAAGTTCGACCGCAACAACTGGACGGTCCGTGCCGAGTATGCCACCGCCATTGCCGGGGAGAAGGAGCAGAGCGGCCCCGCGGATGCCTTCTACGCTACCGTGGGCATTCCTGTAACCGACTGGTTCAAGTGCTACCTGAAGTGGGACGAGTTCCGTGCCCATGGAGATGCCGCCAGCAGTCACGACATGTACAGCGCCTGCGCCAACCTCCGCCTGCACAAGAACCTCAATTTCCAGCTCGAGTACCGTTACCACAACGACAGGACGGCTATAGACAATCCCGCTGCGAAGCTTAATTACAACGACCTCTGGTTTATGGCCTATATACGCTTCTAGTCCTACTGTTCCGCAGAACGGAATAGAACTGAAAAAAGTGACCCGGCAAAATATCCCCGGGCCACTTTTTTTGTGTCCGGGAAATCATTATATTTGTGATGTATGATTCCTTTCCTGAAACAAGTTGCACAACACTATATGCTGCAGCCCGGCGACATCAGCCGGCTCTGCTTCAT
>JAFWPT010000446.1 GCA_017509375.1 Bacteroidales bacterium
ATTAGCGGCGGGACGGCCTCCGTTGACCGCTGCACGGTATATGCCAACGTACAAGGCCAGTACGATGTGGGCGGTATCGTTGGATATACCTGCCAGAAAACTTCAGGCACTCTTTCGGTAACCAACTGCGCTTATCTGGACGGCGACCTGTACGCTACCGGCATCAACTCCAACTACTACTCGCTTGTCGGAGGAATGGCAGGATGGAACCAGAACACCAGCGGCAGCGTCATATTCGAGAACAACGTGGCCCGTCCGGGACTGATCAAGACTTCCAACAACCGGGAAAAGCGCCTCACCGAGCCCGCTACGTACACCTACAAGACTATCGGAGGCGCCGCCGGACTGCTGGGCTTCAGCAACGGAAGCGCCACAACCACCATGTCCAATTGCTACACCTCGATTACAAAGCCCGAGATACTCGTTTCCTACCAAAGCATCGATACCTTCGGGAGCGTGTTCGTGAACTGGGGAGCCCTGTACGGAAAAACCAACACCGCACTGGTTTACGGCGCCGCCTGCTACCGCGATTCCGACACCCGCTCGGGAGCCGGCGCCCCCGCTACTACTAGCCTTGAGACAGGCATGAGCGTGCAGCAGATGATTGACGGTACCCTGCTTGCGAGCCTGAATGCCAACATTTCGCAATGCACTGCTTCAGGCATCACCGCCGAGTCCTGGATAGCAGGGGATTATGGATATCCCGTTCCTGCCAGCGTATTGCCGGACCCGCATAAGAGGGATACCGGGACCAAGAGGGTTAGCGTTTGCGGCGACTCAATATCCACCTTCTCTGGTTACATCCCGGCTTCGTATGCTTACCATTATCCATGCCAGACCACGGACCACAGTTACTGCGAATGCGTACGCAACGTGTCTCAGACATATTGGTATCAAGTGATTTACGACCACATGAAGAATGCCCGCCTGGACCTCAACATGTCCTATTCGGGTTCCGCAGTGGCACGCAGCACCAATACCGACAAAAACTCCAACCACTGGTACACTCAATGCTATACCCAGCGCTACCTTAGGCAGGGCGGCATCGGCGAACCGGATGTAATACTGCTTCATGGCGGCACCAATGACTGGGCCCATAACGACAACCGGCTCTATCCCGGCTCCGCTTTATGCAAGTCCGCACAGGCTCCGTCCGAAGCTGATATGGAAAGTATGTTCCAGACGGCTGACGCAGCTACGACCCGCGAAGAAATCGAGGCCCTTGACGACACCACTTTCTGCACAGCTTATATCAAGCTCCTGAAGCTTTGGATCCAGCAGTATCCCGGTGTAAAGATTGTTTGCATCATAGGCGACTACCTCTCCGAAGGCGTGGAGCAGAGCATACTCATGATTGCCGGGCATTACGGTGCCAAGTGCGTCGACTTGCTGCAAGTCAATGGCTTCAACGACCAGACATACATGCCGAAGCACGACTACAACGGAAGCAGCGGCTGCCATCCGGGAGTAGTGGCAATGCGTTTCATCTCCAACAAGATATACTCGGAGCTCGGCCCCTGGATGGAAAGTGGTTCCTTCAACAAGAACGCCGAATCCGACTTCGAGCAGTTCAATATGCTTAACGACTTCGAAATGTAAGGAAAGCCTTCATAAATACGCAAGCAATGCCGGGAGTTGAATGAAAGGTAATGTTTTTTTTGTTATATTTGCAAGTTACAAAAACTAATGACCTTTTCATTAAGAATGAAAAACCTTTTTTTAGCGTTGGCATTGGCTTTCCTGACATTTGCTTGCGATAAGACTGCCAAATGCGAGAACCAGGGCTCCAATTCCGTCACTCAGACTGAATTTGGAGCTCCTATCAGCGTGGTTGACGGAAAAGTGCGCTTTTACGTCGATTACGATGCTCCTTCGTCCGTACGTGAGGCTCTGGGGGTCCCGGCCAACGATTTTACTGGCTATAAACTCAGTGTCAACGGTTCTGAATACGTTTTGCAAAAAGACTCCGGCGACAATTGGTACGCCGATATTGAGGCGGTGCCCAACGACAGCTACAACGCAGTATTGATAACCCGCAATTCTTCCAAGTGGTTCGGCAGCTCCGCATACAAAGACCTGGCGGTTCCTTTTTCTCAATTCTGGTCTTATACCAAGGAGTCGTTCAAAGATTATCCGCGTTTTGCTTCTTACTCTAAGTCAAACGGCAATGTCCTGGTGTTCAAAGACGCTGTAGCCCTTCTCGACCTCCGTATCAAAGGCGCCGGGAAGATAAGTTCGGTGAAGGTACAGTCTCCGGCAAAGGAAATAATCGCCGGCAAGGCGGTTTACTCTCCTTCCAAAGCTAGCCTCCAAATGACGGAAGGCGTTGATTTTGCAGTAGTTAACTGCACCGAAAATGGGAATTGCGTACCCCTTTCTCCCGAAGGTACGGGAGTAGCGTTCGTTTTGGCGCCTGCTTCCCTGAAAAGCGGCCTTGAAGTTACGGTGTGCTCCTCCGACCACAAGATGGTCCGCAAGATTATCTCCCCAGTCCAACTCAGTTCCGGGGCAGTAGTGAGCCAGACTATCGATTTCACTCCCGATGCCGATCTGGTGTGGTACGAAGGCTTTGACAACTGTGTCTGGGGCGGCAACATTATGGGAGGAGAAAAGACCATGGCTTATGCTCCCGACGGCGAGAAGATGGGCATCTCCGGTGGAGCCGCCCGTGACGGTTACTCAGATGCCTTTGCTTCCACTGCCGTCAACAATCCAGGCACCGGCTTCATACAGTCCAACACCTGGTCTGAAGTTTCGGGGAAAAGGGTAGGGAGTTCCCATGCAATGTCGGATTCCTATGTCGTGAGCCGTGGCTTTACCGACTGGCGCTATCTTTTCCGCTGCCAGGAATATCAAGGCGTCATGGCAGTCGGCTCCGGGGAAGGGAACAAAGCCCGCGGTATCATGCAGACGCCGCCCATTACAAACGTCAAAGCCCTTGCTGACATTTTAATAGAATTCAAATTCTGTTTCCAGGACGGCGCCGGCGACAACCTTCTCTTCCAGTTGGTCAATGCCGGACACATACAAACCATGCAAGTTGACGGCAAAGATGCAGGAGCCGCCATTACTTACGTGGGCAATGCATCCAAGGTTTCCGTTAACAAGGCGAAAGTAAGCATTCCTACCTCGGCGCTGGAACCCAAAAACTGGCATACGGTCACCATCACGGCAACAAACGCTACCGACGGCACTTTCCTGTACTTTGCCGGAGAAGATCCCAACGTTGCCGCGGTGCACGGCTTCTATCTGGACGATATAACTGTGCGCCTGACGGCCGACGACGTAAGGAAAGGCAACCTAAGGCTTCTGTACTGGAACATTCAAAACGGCATGTGGTCGGATCAACATAACAATTACGACAATTTCGTAGCCTTCGTAAAAAAATACGATCCCGATATCTGCGTGTGGTGCGAGGCCTCTTCAATCTACAAAGACAGGACTAACAGCTCTCAGTCCACTTCTTTGCGTTATCTGCCCTCCGGATGGAGCACGCTGGCCGCCCGTTACGGGCACAGTTACTCGGCCGTCGGGGGCTTCAGGGATAATTATCCGCAGGTAATAACTTCAAAATACCCTATCAATACACTGCTGAAAATAACCAATACGGCCACTGCCAACAACCCCGTTTCCCATGGAGCTGCACTACATCAAGTCAACGTTAACGGCCGGGTGCTGCACTTTGTAACCTGCCACATGTGGCCCCAGGCTTATGGATTCGGGGTGGTTAAGGATTATCGGGATGCAAGCGCCGAGGCTCATGAAGGTGATTATTACCGGCAGTTTGAAATGGATTATATCATTTCCCGCACCGTCAACGCCGCGGCTTACTCC
>JAFWPT010000447.1 GCA_017509375.1 Bacteroidales bacterium
GTCCAGAAGCAATACAAGAATCTGGCGTGGTTCCTGCGCTGGGCCATCAGGAAGAAGTACACCCAGGTGAGAGACATCGAGACTTATGAACCGGTATTCAAGACCGTGAAGAAGCCGGTTATCTTCCTCACCCAGGAGGAGCTGGACAAACTTTATCACCTTGAGATTCCGAAGAACGGCACTAAACTCAAACTCAAAACCTATGACGGGAAGGAGTACGAGAAGGTCGTCCAGGAGGCCGGCGGAATGGAGCGAACTCGCGATCTGTTTTGCTTCTGCGCCTTCACCAGCTTGCGCTACAGTGATGTTGTGGAGGTCCGCCGCGTGGACATCCAGAACGGCACCCTCAACATCACCACCCAAAAAACCCATGACCGCCTGCCAATCTTCCTCCACGAGAACGCCATCGCCATCTTGGATAAGTACAAGGACCAGGAATTCCCGGGAGGAAAGGCGTTGCCGTATATGACCAATCAGCAAATGAATCGCTGCCTGAAGGACCTCTGCGAGATTTGCGGATTCAATACGCCCTACACAATCACTTGCTACCGCAATGGCACTCGCCACGATGACGTATTTCCCAAGTACGAACTCATTGGTACCCACGCCGGCCGCAAGACTTTCATTTGCTTCGCCCTCTCCAACGGCATTGCTCCGGACGTTGTGATGAAGTTCACCGGTCACTGCGATTACAAATCCATGAAGCCCTACATCGACATAACCGAGGATGCGAAGAAAGACGCCATCAAGAAGATGGAAGAAGCCTTCAAAAAGAAGTAAAGTACGAAATCATCACTTGCTCCAAGCACCACGTGAAAACGGCCTTTCAGCTTCTTGGAAGGCTGTTTTTTTTGCCCGTTGGGCAAACGTTATAGTATATTAAGGTGCTTTGCAGTAGTGATTTCGCGCAGAAATCGTTAAATTTGTGATTGCATAGAAGGAGACGCCACATGACAACATACGAAGAAATACTTGACGAAATCGCTCAGCATCAAGATGAGTGCTTCACCTGCTATAACTATCGCCATAAATCATGCGGCTTTGTGTATCCAGATAAACGTCTCCCACAGGACGCTTGCCCCAGCCAGGACGATGTTGAATCATTGTCCGGGGATGATTACTGGTGCATGATGACTCAAGTAACCGGGGAAAGATGTACAAAACATCCCGACGAGATCATCTTTCTTGAGATGATTGAGAAGGGCTTACGGAATATTCCTTCAGGCGTGGATGAGGATACCGTCAATTACGTACTGCAGCGTTCTTACCGTATTTTAAACAAATACCCATCCGATTGCCCGCTGTATCGTAATACTCCGATAAGAGACGAAGTCCAGAAGGCCATCACCCTTATGCTTGCCTATATTGACTTTGATTCCATTCAGAACGGGGCCAGTATCTACCGTCTGATTCAATCTGTCGATGTCGGTTATGACCGCAAGTCAGGGCTGTTTAAAATATGTCCGCAACTGATGGCCGCTTCTCTTTTGGAGCATTGTGTGGTCCAGGACCATAGTGGTTATTACGATTCGACCGGCAATTTCGATGCAAGGATATGGGATATAGAGAAGACTACGTATATCGGCGAGTCGTGGCTTGATGTTATTGCATATCAAGAGCAAAAGAAATCCACCAATTTCGAGCCTCATGCAGATAGGAGCAAGCCTGCGTCTGAACCCGAGTCTCCTCCAGCAAATATTCCTTCCGAACTTAGACAGCTGATTGATGCAGGCTTATTGACAAATGGGCTTCAACTCAAGCCCAAGCAAAGCCGGAAGTCCGTGGTCGAATACTGCCACGACCATGATCTCTTCAAGCCCTGGGGCCTCAACGAATGGCGCAAGATTGACTGCATGATTTCTGACCGCAGCGGGAAGGAAATAACAGCAGAGAGTCTTAAGCAGGCGTATCAGGATTACCAGAAGTTATATTTGTAGTAATGGAAGTTAATGTCATCAAATACAGGAAGATGCGGGCAATAATTTTTTACTCGCTATCGACCGTATTACTAATCTGTTTATTTTACGACTTTTTCTGGTTTGAAAACTTCCCCGGGGAGTTCCTTAACTGGCTCGGAGTTCATCTCAACCCTGTACCCAAAGCGACACAAGTCATCTTTGCAATCATGTTTGCGGCCATCGCAATTGCTTGGGATGGCTACCATCTCTCTCTCATTCTTGAATCCATAGAACGGCATGCAGACGATGAGGAGTTTTTCAGAATGAGACGCAATTGGGTCAGTTATCTCATTGAAGGCCGTACTCCGGTTAAAAGCAACTGGAAGCCGGATAAGACCGCATTGCCTATTTCGCAAGTTAAGGCTCTGTTTAACAAACCGGGTAAGGACGACATATTCGATGAGAATCTTCAGCTGAAGACTACGATGGCGGCATTTGTTCGCTTCACCGTGGATAACCACATTTTCGAGACCTACAATATTGACACCTGGCGCAAGATAGACGGCGTTTTCCGTAACAAGAAAGGAGATCGTCTCACAGCCGACCAACTCGCCCAGTGCAACAGTGACATACAGCAGAGACAGAGAGTATGAGCGAGTTCCACGATTCCAACTACTATAAGAGGCAGCGCATAATAGGCAAGTGGGCGCTTAACCTGGTAATGAAGCTGTTCATGATTGAAATGGCTTTGTATATTCTTGTGAGGTTATGGGCGCAGTATACGTTCTTCGGAATGGTCCCAAGCAAGGCTACCACGCCCTATTGCTATCTGATTATCGGTGCTTTCATAGTCATCATGGCATTTTTCGACCTTACTCGCCAACTGGAGAAATTTGATGCGGAAGTCCTGAAGCAAAAGGAACTGGCCGACATGGCCGAAGCGCCCGAATCGAATAAGCCCCACATCGAGGAACCGGTGCAGAACAAGACCATCTCCGACTTTCCGGAACTCCTCCAAGCCATACAAGACAAACAGATTTCAAAGGACGGAAGGCTCTTGGTGAAGCGTTCCGAATTTGTTAAATATTGTGACAGCCTCGATTACTTTGCTCCCCGTAATATGGAGTTCGGTTGGAAGCCAATAGAACATCTATTGAAAGA
>JAFWPT010000448.1 GCA_017509375.1 Bacteroidales bacterium
AAAAATATGGAGAAAGTGCGTATCTTCGCTTTTTGAATTGTTTCACCCGCCAACAGATGATCATCAATATCGAAAACCTATATGAAACACGTTAACCGTTTCTTCCGGCCGCTGCTTCTGCTGCTGGTCCTTTCGGCTGTCAGTTGCACCACGCCCAGAACTCTGGGCTACCTGCTAGACATGGAGTACAACAAGGACTATCCTGCCCGCCCGGCTCCGGAACTGAAGATGCAGAAAGAAGACCGGCTGAGCATCCAGGTGCTTAGCGAGACTCCTCAACTTTCCGCACCGTTCAACACCCTGCTTACGCTGACCGACCTTGCCAACCAGACCGCCCAACAGCCGATGTTGACCTACACTGTTGACAAAAACGGGGATATCGAGTTCCCGATCCTGGGACTGATTCACGTGGAAGGATTGACGCTGAAGGAGATTGAAAAGAAAATTGCCGATGAAATCATCGCCCGTGGATACATCAAGGAACCGGTTGTCAATGCTGAACTCGATAACTTTCAGATAACCGTCATCGGTGGTGTCGGAGGCGGTACTATGCAAATTCAAGGTCATAGTTTTAACCTGCTCCAAGCCATAGGGCGAATTGGTGGTGGTAACAATGAACAAATCAACATTAAGGAAGTGACGGTTATCCGTACCGAGAACGGTGTTCGTACGGCTTATTCCGTGAACATGCAGAAAAAAGCTTTGTTTGACTCGCCAGTCTTTTACCTACAACAAAATGATGTCATATACTATAAACCGAAAGTGTATCGACTTAGTCAAACAGCCAGTAACTTTATCGGGTTTGTTGGTACAGTTGCCGGTTTTGCCGGTCTTGTACTTTCTTACTTAGCTCTTACCCGTTAATTTTCAACTATGCAAGATAATACCAAAAATCGCGTCAATCTGATTGACCTTTTCCTTTACCTGCTGAGCCACTGGTACTGGTTCGTGCTTTGTGCGGCCCTTTGCGGCGGCTACGCCTACTACAAGTACGCCCAGACGCCCTTCACTTACAGAAGCGACGCCACCGTTATCATCAAAGACCCGAGCAGTGCGCGGACTACAGCCAGTATGGGTACCTATAGTACGCAGATCAACAAGATCAATATGACCAATGAGATCCTGCAACTTCAATCGAAGCAATTGATGTCGCAGGTCGTTACGGCACTTGATGCGGACATTAATTATACGATACCTATCAAACTGCGCGAAGTGGAGTTATACAACCTTTCACCGGTAAAGATGAACATTGTACGTGATGAAAAAACACCGGAAGCATTCCGTCTGACCGCCACGACAATCGATGCTAATTCCATACGCCTGGAGCTTAGTGACGGTCGATCGGCAACGGTGGCATTGGGCGATACAATTCCGGTGTATGGTACACGGGTGTTTTTTACGCCCACTCCCTATTACAATGGAGAAGGGGCTGGCAAACCGGTGACTATTACCAAGATTCCTGTTGAAAATGCCGCTTTCGGTTTCCTGTCCCGGTTGAAAATCGCGCAAAGCGAAGGTACGATTCTCCGGCTTTCCTTACAGGACTATTCCGTATGGCGTGCCAATGACGTACTCAACACCTTGATTGACAAGTACAACGAAGACGCCATCCGCGAAAAGAACCGCATCGCCGTCAACACGGCCCAGTTCATCAACGAGCGTCTGCTCATCATTCAGGAAGAGTTGGGAGGTGTGGAAGACGCCATCGCCCGCTTCAAGACCTCGGAGCGCATTATGGACGTGGATCAGGCCACCAACCAGTATCTGAACGAAAACAAAGGATACAACGCTGAAATTGTCAAAGTAGAAACCCAACTTAAGTTAGCTGAATATCTTCGCGACTACATCACCAACTCCTTCGAGTCCTATGAGCCGATTCCGGTCAATACTGGTCTGGAAGACGCTCGGGTCGGTAATGAAGTAGTACAGTATAACAACCTGATTCTCCAGCGCGAACGCCTGCTCGAAGCTTCCAGTTTGGAGAGTCCTGCCGTCAAGCAGATCGAGAGTACACTCCTTTCTTTACGGCAGAGTATTTTGGGTTCCATCAACAACCTGATTACCTCACTCAATGTCCGAAGAACGGATCTGGGCGATTTGGAGCGCGAGTCGCTCCGCAAATTTACGGCTATGCCGAGCAAGGCACGCCAACTCCTTTCTATCGAGCGCCAGCAGAAAATCAAGGAGAGCCTGTATCTCTACCTGCTCAACAAACGCGAAGAGAACGCGCTTACCCAGTCGATGGTGGACAACAATGCCCGTATGATCGACAGCGCCGCCGGTTCCTCAAGACCTATTTACCCTTCCCGCAACAAAATGCTGCTGACGGCCATCCTTATCGGTCTGCTGATTCCCGGTGTAATCCTCATCGCCCGGATCTTCATAGACCAGAAGATCCGCAGCCGGAAAGATCTGGAAGACGCGAATTGCGCCGTTCCTTTCCTGTCGGAACTTCCGAAAGTTAAGGCTAAAAAGAAGAAGCGCGGCGAAAAGGAAGATCCGAAATATACCGCATACGGGCATTCAGGCAATAAGACGCTCACCGAATCGATGCGTCTGATGGCCACGAACCTCAACTTTATGAAACCGGAAGGCTGCGACCACGCAGTCGTTGCCTCCACCTCGTTCAACGCTTCGGCCGGCAAGACCTTCGTGACCGTCAATCTGGCTGCGTGCCTTGCCGATGCCAAAAAGAAAGTAGTGCTGATTGATATTGACCTTCGCAAGCGGACGGTTTCCGGCAAGTTCGGCCTCAAACACAGCACCGTGGGCCTGAGCAACTACCTCAACGACGAAACGCTGGTGCTCGACGACATTCTCCACAAGGACGTGCTCGACGGCGTGGACCTTATTCCGGCCGGCCACATTCCGCCGAACCCGGCTGAGCTGCTGAGCCGCCAGCGCTTCGCAGCCCTGGTCGATGAACTCCGTCAGAAATATGACTTCGTTTTGCTCGATGGCGTGCCTTACACGGCCGTGGCGGATATGCTGGTAATCCAGAATATAGTGGATATGAATATGTTCATCATCCGCAGCGGCCAGATCGACCGCCGTAATATGCCGGCGCTCGACACGCTCTACGAACAGAAGAAACTCCATAACCCGTGCATCGTGCTCAACGGCACAGAATATAAGGGACTTTACGGTTATGGCTACGGCTACGGGTACGGCTATGGGTACGGCTACGGCTATGGCTATGGCTACGGAGAGGACAAGGAAGGCCGCAAGAAACATCATTGTCGGCATAAGTCAAAGTAAATAGCTGATGACCATTGCAGTTGATTTCGACGGTACCATCGTCGAGCATAAGTATCCGGCAATCGGCAAGGAACTTCCCTTTGCCATAGAGACGCTTAAAACCCTCGCGGGGGAAGGTCACAAGTTGATCTTGTGGACTTCCCGTGACGGGGAGTTACTCGACGAGGCCCTCAAGTTCTGCAAGGAACGCGGACTGGAATTTTATGCCGTCAACAGCAATTATCCTCCGGGGGCACTGTTTACCAACAAAGCGGGCAAATCCTGCAAGGTAGTGGCCGAC
>JAFWPT010000449.1 GCA_017509375.1 Bacteroidales bacterium
CTATATTATTCATCATCATCAAAATATATTATATAGCCAAAATCACCCCATACAGCCCCTTTTGAGGCCATTCCTTTATTTTCACATATAATTTTGTCTTCAATGATTTTTTTTATAGATACATCTTCCTCACTGGTGGTTAAGATGCTAAATAACCATTTTCTATATGTATCTGCGATAACATCAGATTGTTCAATCAAAGATTTTTTGAAATCTGTGTAAGGGATTAGCTTTTTTACCGACACATAAAGGTATTTGTATTTAGCTGCTTCGTCCCATACCAAAAGTTCATACCTATCCATATATCTATCTTCACAAAATTCCATGAAAAGCTCAATTTTACTTTCCACGGGTATTATTTCAATACTTCTCTTTCTGCTACATAATTTCTTTTCAAATATTCTATATGCCTCATCTTCGAGGATTTCACCAATAGACATATTAAAATACTCTGCTAAGGAAACTATATTATCTATTCCGGGCATTTTTGCCCCGTGCTCCCAGTTTTGAACTGTTTTTGTTGACACATCAAGATATTCAGCAATTTGGTCTTGTGTTTTTTTATGAAATTTGCGTATTTTGGATAATCTAATTCCAAAAGAAACACTGTCAAATTTATATTTATCGTTCATAATTAGTCCTCCTCTTTTCATTATAGGATAGATTTTCTATCGTGAGAAGGAACTGGCGGTTCCGCTAATAGGTAAATTTTCTTGATAATAATAGCTGATAGTATTATAATACGAGGTATGAGCATTTTTATTATACTAAGAATTAAAATAATTATTACAGGGGTGATAAATTGAAGGTTATCATAGCAGAAAAGCCCAGTTTGGCGCGAACTGTGGTACAGGCATTGTCGGGCAAAGAGAATTTTGACCGTAAACAAGGATATTTTGAAGGTCAGGAGACGATTGTTACTTATGCTTATGGCCACCTGTTCCAGCTTCGCGACATGGGCGAATATACAGGGGAAACGGCTTGGAAGCTGGAAGGGCTGCCGTTTGTCCCGGAAAAATTCAAGTTCCGGCTAAAAACATCAAAGGATAAGGCCAAGGATGACAGTGTGAAGCAGCAGTATGAAACTATTCGGGAGCTTATTGGCCGGGATGATGTGGATGTGGTGGTGAACTGCGGGGATAGTGACCGTGAGGGGCAGGTTATAGGGGATTTGATTATTCATAATGCCCTTGGCCAGCTGAAACAGAAAAAGGCGGTCTATCGTCTTTGGCTGCCGGAGCAGACAGAAGACACGATACGCCATGCCGTCAAGACCATGAAACTGGATGAGGAATATCAGAATCTTTTCCATGAGGGCTTGGCTAGAACATACATGGACTGGCTCTTGGGGATCAATCTGACACGGTTCCTTTCGGTGAAGCTGAATCACTTTATGCCCGTGGGCAGGGTGCTTATTCCCATTGTGAAGATTATCTATGACCGGGACATGGAGATAAGAAACTTCAAGCCGGAGAAATACTTTGTCTTAGAGAGTAACGCAGAAACCAACGGTGAAGTGGTAAAGCTGACCTTCAAAGAAAAGTATGCAAGCAAGGCAGATTGCCAGTCTATGCAGGAATATCTGAATGGCCAAAAGGCTACCGTTATAAAGGTAGAGCAAAAAGACATAATAAAAAGAGCAAGCAAGTTATTTTCCCTAAGTACCTTGCAAAGCCGCCTAAGTAAGCTGCATAAGATGACATTGGCTGACAGTCTGAAAATCATTCAGGGGCTTTATGAGAAGGGCTTTGTTACCTATCCCCGCACCAACTCAGAGTATCTAAGTGAAGCGGAGAAGGGCAAAGTTGAGGCCATCATTGCCAAGTTGAACGGGGAGCAGCCCTATTTGGCCATGAAGGACAGCAAGGGAATTTTTGATGATTCCAAGATAGAGAGCCATAGTGCCCTTATCATTACCAATAAATTCCCAAAAGAGGATGAGCTTGGCGCGGATGAGCAGCTTGTCTATGACACCATCAAGAATAGATTTATCTGCAATTTTCTTATAGAGGAAACGGTAATGTCCCGGACTTGCATGGAGATTGCTGTGGGGAAGGAAAACTTTGAATTAAAAGGGGATGCTGTGAAGCAGCCCGGATTCCTGAAGTATGAACCATTGACCAAGAAAGAAAGCATCCTGCCTAATCTAAATGAGGGGGATGAGGTGGCGGTGGACTTCCAGCCCGTAGAGAAGGAGACAACGCCACCTGCAAAGTTTGATATATCCATGCTATCGAACTATCTAAAAAATCCTTTCCGTGATGAGTTAAAGGAGGCAGACGGTGAGGCCGGGGAGGCCGAAGACGATGCTGCCGAATATCGGGCTATGCTTGCAGGTGTGGAAATCGGCACGGAGGCCACAAGAACCGGCATCATAGAGAATGCGAAACACGCCAGTTATATATCAGAGAAGAACACAAAGCTGTCCATTGAACCAATGGGAGAAAAGCTGATAGAATCCCTTGATAAGTTGCACATTAACCTCTACAAGGAGAAGACCGTGGAATTTTCCAAGATCCTAAAGCAGGTTTTTCATGGTGATACAGAGGTTCAGGAGTGTGTGGACTTCACGGCCAAGGAACTACGCTCCATAGTGGACGGCGGGGCAGCCGTCACGCTGGAGCAGATTGCGCCAGCAGAAAAAGAAGTCATTGGCAAATGCCCGCGCTGCGGGAAGAATATCTATGAGAGTACCAAGGCTTTTTACTGTTCAGGCTTCAAGGCTGAACCAAAATGCAACTTTACCATGTGGAAGAAGGATAAGTTTTGGGAAAGTCGGGGGAAGAAACTCACCAAGGCTATGGCCATAAAGATGCTTCAAGGCTCTAAGGTGAAGGTTAAGGGCTTGAAGAAGAAAAGCGGTGATGGTACCTATGATGCCTATATTTCGATGGTGGACACAGGAAAATGGGTCAATTATGAAATGACCTTTGAAAAATAGGGGGCAGGAAAATGAGTTTTTTGAAACGCTGGCTTACACCATATCAGATTTGTACGCCGGAGACGGCCAAGAAGATTCGGCAAAGTGTGATGCCTTTTTCGGAGATAGGGGAACACTTGGAGCACAGGGAAGAAGCAAAAGCAGCCTATCACCGTTTAGGGGATGGCGATAAGCTACTGATACTGTTATTTGTGCTAAATTCTATTATGCTGGTGGCTACGGCGATATATGCGCCGACAGTCACCTATACATGGTTTTATAAGGGATGGCAGGGCGTTCAATTTGCCTTTATGGTATATCTTGCTTACCATCTAAGCCATAGGAGGCGGTAAGATGCGCGGCCTGAGAATTTTTTGCTTGCTTGCTTTCCTTTTGATTTTTGGGGCTTCCGCTGCGCTGGCAGAGGATTTGCCTGTTACATCCAACTTTGGATGGCGAGTGCATCCAATAAGCGGAGAGTATAAATTTCATTCAGGGGTAGACCTGGGCTATCCCTACGGCACCGGGATTCTTGCCTTATTTGATGGCGTGGTGGTGGATGCCGGAAACTTCGGTGACGGTTATGGAAATCAAGTGCTTGTCTATGAGCAAGCGGATGATACCTTTACCCGTTACGCCCATTGCAGTGAAGTCTACGTTTCTGCAGGGGAGGC
>JAFWPT010000450.1 GCA_017509375.1 Bacteroidales bacterium
GATTACCACACGCTCTCCGGTGACGGAATTGTCGCCGCGGAGCACTCCGTCTTCCTCGATGCGCACGTTGTGATGTTCCACAACGGTAGTGAGGTGACCTTCCGCATCATAGCTGCAGATTCCACGGGACACGCCGCCGGATTCGCTCAAAGTGTTGTCGATTTCGAAGCCTACGATGGCATAGACCGATTTGCCGCCTTCATGCTTGCGGCACCAGTCGGCAGCGATGCGGAAGGAGTCGCGTCCGTAGTAGTCGTCCCCGTTTATCACCACGAAAGGCTCCTTGATGACGTCTTTGGCCATCAGTACCGCGTGGGCGGTGCCCCAGGGCTTCTCACGCTCCGGATTCAGGGTGAAGCGTGCGGGAATCTTGTTCAGTTCCTGGGTTACGAACTGGAATTCAAGAGCTTCTCCGTCGAGGCATTTCACATTGCTGTATTTGGCTTTGACGGTCTCCTGAAACTGTGCGAGGAAATAATCGCGAACTATGTAAACGACCTTGCCGAAGCCTGCACGTACCGCGTCATAGATGGAATAATCGATGATGGTCTCCCCGGAAGGGCCGAGGCCGTCCATTTGCTTCAAGCCTCCGTAACGGCTGCCCATGCCGGCAGCAAGAACTAAAAGAGTAGGTTTCATATAAAAAATGTCTTAATAATCTGCAAATTTAACTATTTTTGCGATTATGGGAAAATTTAAGGATATCTGGGACAAGGAAAAAGACGGCAATAAGGCCGGGCAGCGTTCTTTTCTGCGCTTTGCGATAGTTATTACGGCTGTATTTGTGCTCTTTTTGTTCTTGAAAAAAGACAATCTGGTGCGCTGGATACAGGCCGGGTTTACCCTGAATCAGCAGGAACGGCGTATTGAGGAGTTGAAGCAGGATAACGAGCGCCTTGATGACCAGATACATATTTTGACGACTTCCCGGGATTCCCTGGAGAGATTTGCCCGTGAAGGCTTCGGCTTTGCCGAACCCGGGGATGATGTGTACATAGAAGAATAATTATGCTGATTGTTATCGAAGGTCTGGACGGAGCCGGGAAATCCACTCAGGTCCGTTTGATGAAAGAGTATTTGCAGACAGTATGCAAACGTCTGGAATACATACATTTTCCCCGTTATAACGCGCCTGTTTACGGGGGCCTGGTGGGAAAGTATCTGCGCGGCGGCTTCGGCGAACTGGACAAAGTCCATCCCCAGCTTGTGGCCTTGCTCTTCGCCGAGGACAGGCATGGCGCGGTTCCTCAAATGATGGCTGCTTTAAGTGGAGGCGGTACCTTGCTGCTGGACCGCTACGTATATTCCAACATTGCTTACCAGTGCGCCAAGATGCCCGATGATGAGAGTGCCGAAGAGTTGCGGCGGTGGATATTGGATACAGAATACGGTGACTTCTGCCTGCCCCGTCCCGATCTGAATATCTTCCTGGATGTGCCTACAGGTTTTGTGGAGAAAAGCTTGACACGCGAGCGTCAGGGGGACGACAGGGAGTACCTTAAAGGTTCCCGGGATATCCATGAGGCGGATTTGGAATTTCAGAAGAGAGTGCGGTCCATGTATTTGAAGCAGGCTGCACTGGACCCTTCTTTTGTGGTGGTAGATTGTGCCGGGGCCGACGGCAGGATGTTGCCTCCGGATGAAATCTTTGCAAAATTGCGTGCTGTTTATGAGGAGCGTTAAACGGATTTTTGCCGTGCTTCTGGGCTTTGTGTTTTTCGGGGCCGGCATGCTTAAGCTGCTCGACCCGGTAGGCGCCGGTCTGGTTGCAGGGGAGTATTACAATTTTCTGCATCTTCACTTCCTCGCTCCTTCTGCCAATTTCGTTGGAGTTTTCCTGGCCTTGATAGAGACATTCACCGGCATCTCGCTGATCACCGGAGTCCTGCCCATCGTTACGGCTACTGTAAGCGGGATAATGATCCTGGCCTTTACGGTGCTTACCTTCATCATGTGGCTGGTGAATCCCTCCATGGATTGCGGATGCTTCGGGCAGGCGATTCATCTGACTCATTTCCAGTCGTTTGTGAAGAATATTGTGCTGTGCATCCTTTGGGTGATCACATTTATACCGCTGTCCTTGGTGCCTCATCCTCCAAAGATCAAGTATGTTTCTTCTTCTATAGCGGCACTCTCGGTGGCTTTGTTTACGGTTTATTCCCTGGTCAGTATCCCTGCCGTTGATTTTACATCCTTCGCTCCGGGAGCCACGCTGATGCAGGCCGAGGACAACCCCGAGCCGGATTCTCCTTTACTGTCGGTGAGTGACTCCTCGGGAGATTATTGCGATGAGATGCTGGCGCAGGGGACAAAACTGCTTTTTACTGTGTACGACGTAGAGAGCATCCCCGATTCTTTTTCTGAAAAGTTCAAGCAATGTGCGGCGGAAGCCTCAGGAGCGGGAGCCCAGCCTTTGATCATTGCTTCAGCCGGCCTCCCGGAAGACCTCGCTTGTTACTTCTCCGACCGCCGGACTTTGATGACCGTCAACCGTTCCAATGGAGGCGCAACCCTGTTGCGTGACGGTGTTGTAGTAGCCAAGTGGCCTTTCCGTTCGCTTCCGGACGGAGAAAGACTTGCTGAACTGAAGGAAAAGGATTCCACCGAGGCCATTATGTCAGAAAATACCCCGAAGCGTCTTAAACTTCAGGGCTTTCTGTTGTACGTATTTGCGGTTTTGCTGCTGCTGTAGGAGCAATGCCGTCCCCCGGTAATGCGGGGCTTCAGTTCTCTATAAGAAACGGAGTTCGTAGGGCAAGCGTGCGACTATCCTGGGCTTGCCTAGTTCCTTGGCCAGGCGGACACTGAAATCTTCCTCCTTTCCGCTCAGGGAGTTCATCATCTGCTCCATTACAGAAGGGGGAGCGGGGTAGCCCTTAACGCTCCAGTTTGCAAGATCCGGGTCACCGGCCAGATCGGCCACGTACCCTATAGCATCGTTGAGAGTGCCGAATTCGTCGGCAAGTTTGAGCCGTACGGCATCGTCGCCGGTCCAGACCCTTCCTTGTCCCATTGCGTCAACTTCGGCTTTGGGTATGTCTCGGCCTTCAGAAACGATGGTGGTGAAGCGGTCGTAGATATCTTCGATTGAACGGAGCATGTAGTTGTATTCCGCCTGGTCGAAGGGGCGGGTGAGAGACATCATGTCTCCATGCTTGTTGGAAGAAACCGTTTCCACTCCCACGTGGAGCACATCAGATGCTGTCTTGCTGAAATCGGGTATCATTCCGAAAACGCCGATGGAGCCGGTAATGGTGAGAGGGCTGGTGAAGATTTTCTCGCAGTTGTTGGATATCCAGTAGCCGCCGGACGCTGCGTATGAGCCGTAGGAGGCCACCAGGGGCTTCTCCTGCTTAAGCAGGTCAAGTTCATGCTTGATCTTCTCGGAAGCCAGGACACTGCCGCCGGGGGAGTTGA
>JAFWPT010000451.1 GCA_017509375.1 Bacteroidales bacterium
CCTTTTACCCGGAATTTATGGGCCCCCGGGGCTTAATCGCTATTTACGAATCAGACTAACGGATTCTAGTTTGTCAGCATTATTTTGCGGAAGTCGTCGATGTCTTTCTGGGATACGCCGATTTCGAGCAGGTAAGCTTCCACGCCCTGGGCGAAACTGCCGCCCTTGGCGTAATTGTCCCAAATGAAAGTAGCAGCGCTCTTATAGTCAACCTTCCTGGTCATCTGGGTCTTTTCGCCCGATGAAACGCTATATCCGTAAGGGGCGAACTGTGTAAGCTCGTACTCCTTGGATATGTCGCCCTCATCAACGCCCAACACACCGAGCAGGACCATGGTAAGGGTACCGGTACGGTCGCGGCCAAGCGAGCAGTGGTAATACACAGGCTTGTCTTCGCGGACACATTTAACCACATACTCAAAGCACTGCTTCATCTTGGGCTTGTCGTCCCTGAGGAACTGGGTATAACCCTCCTCTATAACGGGAGCGCAGAAATCCAGATAAGGATCTGCAGGAGCGCTGAGCACATCGGACTGTCCGCGCAGGTCAAGCTGGGCTTTGATACCCTCTGCCTTTACCTGCTTGATGCCTTTGCCGGTAACAGTGCTGCTGCGGGTTTCAAGCCGTCCGCCGCGATATACCATGCGGTATTTCACGACCTTGCCGTCCTTGGTCTTCCAACCGCCGAGGTCACGGCAGTTGCGGACCTTTGCCTTGAAATTGAGGTGATGCAGATGGCCCTTGGTAGAGAAGCTACCCTTCTTGATTTCTTTGCCCGAATCGGCTGCCTTAAGGACATAATTGTACTTGGCGTTCGGAAGAAGGTTACTGACAATCACGTACTTGGTATCTGAATCGGAAGGCGTGAACTCGAACACTTTACCACTTCCCTCTTCTGTAAGGGTTGCTATTGCTTCCTCACCGAAAGCAACGTCTCCATCGGTCCAGCGGATAGAGTACTGAGGAGGCATGTCGAACTGTGCCGGAGACACGCTATAGTCTTTGTACTTCTTGCCGGCAATCTTGGTATCGGTATAATCATGCTCGGGGTAAGTAACATTGACCATGAAATCTTCAATAACCTCATTCGTAACCAGAATGGTTGAGCCATTGACGATCTCGTCCGGAATAGCTTCTTCTTCGGGATCAGGATTCTCCGGCTGGTCCGTAGGATCATCCGGATTGTCGATAGGTTTTGGGTTATCCGGTGTGCAGAATGTCAGCATCGGGACGATGCAAAGGAGTGCTAATAGTTTTTTACTCATAATGTATTGATATTTAATTAACTTCAATGAGGTATGCGCCCTTGAACGTGGGGCGTATGATGGGATTGGAGCCATCTACCGGATAGCTCCGGGGCACGTCGGCCGTGTATTCCGTAACAGTATAGCTGCGGTCTTCCAGCCCGCGGAGTTCAATAGGATCGCCGTTCCACTCGGGAGCGTAGAAAGCATAGTACATAGCTCCGTCCTTCTTGATGACGTGAGCCTCCGGCTTGTCGAAACCGTAATCGTAGAGATTCAAATACTGCCCGGCAGATATCTTCTTGTCGTTGTAGATACCTACCCACTTATGCAGGGCCGCCTCCTTTTCGGGAGTCAGAAGGTAGCCGTCCCCTTCTACGGTAGGATTGGGTGCCGGCCAGGTAAATTTTGACCCGATTACGCCACCTACGCCTATCTGCGAAGGAAAATCCAGCCCGCCGTCGCTCAGTTCCACATGGTCGGCATAGTAGGCCAGGTCGGGACACATGGCAGCATAAACCTTACGTTTCATGCGTATCTGGGCACTGGAGGTAGGGTCGGAAGCCACCGCCTGGTTCATGTAAGGAGTATAAAAGAAATTAACGGCACAGCCGCACGGGCACACCTGGACCACAGCCCCGCTCTTGTCGGCCTCGGCCCTGTCTCTGACTGCTTTGAAAAACTCGGGCAAGCGCTCGCAGGCATCCTCGGGATGCTCGAGCCCGCTTGCAGGATTGTAGTCGGGAGCGGAAAGGTTAAGATGCTGACCGTCAAGCTTGAAGCCGTCAAAGCCCCAGTCCAGCAGGAAGCGGTCTACCAGATCGAGAGTATAGCTCTGGGTAAACTTGTTTACCGGAGACAAGTACCAGCTGTCCCACCAGCTGATATCCTCATGAGTGCCGTCTTTCTGAACCAGCAGCATCTCGGGATGCTCGGCGGCCACACGGCTTCCAGGGTCGGCGGCAAGCGGCGCCCACCACAACTTGGCTTTGAGGCCCCGGGAGTGGACGGCGGCGGTAATGCGCTTCATACCCTCGTCTGTAATGCGGTCATTAGCCTCCCAGTCACCCTCGCAGATCTGATATCCGTCGTCGACGTCAACCCACTTGAAACCAAGCTCGGCGACTTTGGGAAGCGTGCCTATTACTTCATCGACGGTGAAATTCCTTTCGTATCCCCAAGCGCACCAGACGGCCTCGAATGCATCTGAGGGCGATACCGGCGGCTCGTAACCATAGGTTTCGTGCATGAAGCGGGCAAACTCGCGGAGCGGGTTGAAAAAGTCCCCGCTGCCGGTCATCTTGAACTCACGGTATGAACGGAGGGTATCGCCCGGCTGCAACAGAACGGGTTCGTCAAAATCGCGTCTTATGACTGCGCGTGCGCAATTGCCCTTACGTGAAACATTTAGCGATACGAGTCTGAGCACCGGCTCGGCAAGGCCCACACTGAGGTTGGTCTCGGGAGTCCAGAGGCAGACCATGGGTATGCCTCCGCCGTAATCACTGTCGTTCATGCCCAGATAGTTGCGCGCAGCGAATTCCTTGCCTACAGGGAGCACCCAGTCGAGGCGCCCGGAGGTCGAGCTGGGTTGCAGGCTCCAAATCTCGGAACCCTCGACGCTTATGCACGACGTCTCCATCGCCCCCACCTCAATGGGCGTTCCGGACACGTTTACAAAAGCCACTTCCCTCAGGATCATGGAAGGGAAACCGTCGGGAACATCTTCGCTGATAAGCACTTCCACGCCCTTCAGCGCAGCGCCGCCGGGCGAGAGCAACCTGTCCTGCTGATTAGAGCAGGATGTGGCAGCCAGGATCAACAACAGTATTGCAAAGCGCTTCATATCCATCAGATCTTCAGGGTCTGTCCGAAGCGGACGGCACAAAGTTCCCGTACCGCTTCAATCGAGGTGAATGCGCCGGTTCCGCCGGCAGCGGTAGTATTGACGGCACCGGTAAGGTTACCAGTCCTCTGGCACTCCTCCAGCGGCAAGCCCTTTACGAAAGCGGTGACGAACCCGGCATTGCAACTGTCTCCGGCGCCGATAGCATCCACCACTTCCGTATTGAGGAAAGCGGGAAGACAGTTACGGCTGCCATCTTTGAACACAAGCATAGAACCGTCGGAGCCGCACTTGAGCATCATGCATCCGCCCAGGTACGGAGTTACTTCGGCAATTGCCGATTCCAGGTCGGCAGCCCCGGTAAGGCACTGGAGCTCTTTCTCGTTCGGCATGAAGACAGTGACCTTAGGCAGGACGGTTTTGTAATCCAGCTTCCAGGTTTCCATAGGGTCCCACTGGGTGTCGAGCGAGACCGTCACTCCGCCTGCCACTGCAGCGTCGAGTATCTTATGTACGTCGCGGAGCAATCCTGACTGCATGAAAAGCGAACTGAGGTGAATGTGCCGGGCCTTTTCGAAAACCTCCTGCGGGATATCGTCAAAGGTCATTACGTCCATCGAACCTTGATAAGTAAGATTAGCCCTGTCCTCTCCGTAGCTCATGCAGATAGTAGCGCCCGTGGGCGTATCTCCTTCTACCAGGTAGCGGGTGTCAACGCCCTTGGCCTCGAGCGAAGTGCGCACCAGGGAGCCGAACGAGTCGCGTCCTATAAGGCCCACAAAGCAAACTTTGCTGCC
>JAFWPT010000452.1 GCA_017509375.1 Bacteroidales bacterium
AGCCATTGTGGGGGGAGGCTCGTATTGCCTTTGACTCCAACGGTGAGCCGGAAGTCAAAAGTGTAATAGGCGCTAGCTTCTATGATGGAGATGTTTATGAAGTTACGTTGATAGCCCCCGATAATGGCACATTCAAAGCTGGAAAGTATTACTATATAACCATGATTCCAGCCTTTCTATCCGGCGGTTTCACAATGACCTTCACGACAGAAACAAAAACAGGATCATTTAGAAGTGAGGGCGTGCAGGAGATCAAGCGTTCAACTTTCGGCGTGTTGAAATACATTGATTCCAAAGTTACTAACTGGGAGAGTAATGTACCCGTCCCCGAATATGTGGACCTTGGCCTTTCGGTCAAGTGGGCAACCTTCAATGTCGGAGCATCAAAGCCCGAGGAGTACGGCGGCTACTACGCCTGGGGCGAGACCACCACAAAGAATTCTTACCTCGAATCCAATTACCTGTGGCTCGACGGCGGCACCATGACCAAATACAACGGCGAGACTTATGTCCTTGAACTGGCTGACGATGCCGCCTATGCCACTCTCAGCGGCAGTTGGCGTATGCCCACGGAGGCGGAAATGGAAGAACTCCTCAACGGCTGCACCTGGACCTGGACGACAAAGAACGGAGTGGAGGGATACAGCATTTCCGGCAAAGGAGCCTACTCCGGCAATTCCATCTTCCTTCCTGCCGCAGGCCGCTTGAGCGGAAAGAGCAACCCCGAAGAAGGCTGGGCCGGAAGCTACTGGACATCAACACTTTACCATAACAACAAGTTCCACGCCATCCAACTTGATTTCACCTCCAAAGACACCAGCCGGCGTACGACCGACACCAGTCGCGAATACGGACTCCCCGTCCGTCCCGTCTTCTGCGAAAGCGTAACCGGCGTTTCCCTGAATAAGACGACGATGGAGCTGCAGCTTGACAAAACGGAAAAGCTCACCGCCACCGTCTATCCCAATGACGCCACTAACAAGGCGCTGGAATGGAGCAGCACCAACCCGTCCGTTGCAGTCGTGGACCAGGATGGCAATGTGACCGGCCTCGCAATAGGATCTGCCGACATCATCGTCACCACCGTCAACGGCGGCAAGACCGCAAAATGCGAAGTAACGGTGGTTGCACCCGGCTACGAATACGTAGACCTTGGACTATCGGTCAAATGGGCCACCTTCAATGTGGGAGCCCTGAGGCCGGAGGAATACGGCAACTACCTCGCCTGGGGCGAGACAACACCAAAGTCGGCATATAATTGGAAAACCTACGCCTTCTGCAACGGAAGCGACCAGACGCTGTCCAAATACAACTTCAGCGAAGAGTACGGCGTGTTTGACAACCTGTACATGCTGACAGCCAAAGACGACGCAGCCCATTTCATGTGGAGCGGAAACTGGCGCATGCCGACGGGCGATGAGTGGTCCGCATTGAAGAATTTCTGCACCTGGACCTGGGAGAAACGGAACGGCGTCTGGGGATACAAAGTCAGCGGCAAAGGTTCATATTCAGGCAATTCGATATTCCTCCCGGCCGGCGGCTTCATGTCTGGGAGCGAGCGCAGCCTTGCCGGCAGCGATGGCTATTACTGGGCGTCCGACCTCTATGAAAAAGGCGTCCCGTCCGAAGCCTTCGCATTCGGATTCGATTCTTCTGACAAGAAACTCTACGTATTGCCCCGACAGACAGGCTACCTGGTCCGTCCCGTCTATGCCGAGCCCACCAGCGTTTCCTGGGTGTCCCTGGACTGCAGAGTGGATTGTATATACTTCGGGGAAAGCCGGCAGCTCACCGCAACCGTATATCCCGAAACTGCGACTGACCAGAGGGTCACATGGTCTTCAGACAATCCCGACATCGTCAGCGTGACCCAGAAAGGAAGGGTCACGGCTGCAATGAAACCCGGCGTAGCAACCATAACAGCAACCACCGTGGATGGAGAAAGGAAGGCCAGGTGCACGCTCAGCACGATGAAAGCAGTCACTCTGGCCGACATGGGCCTCTCCGTCAATTGGGCCTCCTGCAACGTCGGCGCCTCTTCACGTGAAGAGTACGGCGATTACTTCGCCTGGGGCGAGACGCAGCCAAAGTACGGATACTTCCCCGGCAACTACTTATGGTACGACCATCCCAGCACCATGCTCACCAAGTATAACGGAGATGCCTCCTGCGGCAACGTGGACAACAAGGTCATCCTCGACAGGGAAGACGATGCCGCCCACGCCATCTGGGGCGGGAAGTGGCGTACACCCACAGCGGAAGAATGGCAGGAGCTGATTAACAGCTGTACATGGGAAACAGTTGAAATAGACGGAGTAAAAGGCAAAAGGGGTGTAAGCAAAAACCCCAACTTCTACAGTATCTTCCTTCCTTTCGCCGGTGGCTGCTACGGCTCCAGCGAAGCAGACGGCAAGGGCGAAATCGGAGAGTACTGGTCTTCATCCAGGGTGCTCAACAACAATCCCCGGAAAG
>JAFWPT010000453.1 GCA_017509375.1 Bacteroidales bacterium
CATCGGTCACGGCCACGATACGGGCGGCAGCTTCCTTCTTGCCGAAGCGCTTTTCGATATGCTCCTTGACAATACGGAACGCCACCGCGGGCTCGGTAGTGGTACCAGACTTGGATATGACTATGCAAGCGGGATTGCTGACCTCTGCAAGGTCCATCATTTCAGACAGATACTCTTCGGAGAGGTTGTTGCCGGCGAATACTACGCGGGGCTTGGCAGGGTCCTGGACGAACTGGTGGTTAAGGGCCTCAAGGGCACAGCGGGCGCCGAGATACGAGCCGCCGATTCCGATTACGACCACAAGGTTGATGCCTCTGGCCTTCCAGTCGTCGCGCACAGCCTCGCACTCGGCGATCAAAGACTCGGGAGTGCCGTCGGGCAGGGTCTTCCAGCCAAGGAAATCATTGCCTGCGCCGGTTTCCTTGTCCAGCACATCGTAAGCGGCAAGCGCCTTTTCCACATATTTCTGATAATCTGCTTCCTTTACGAAGGAGTTGCAACCTTTCAAATCTACTTTTACCATATTGCTATCGTGTATTATTTTTTTTTAAATTCCTTGGTTCCGAGGAGCTGGCGCACGAGAAGAGGCTCGTTGGTCGTAATGGCGTCCACTCCGATTTCTATCATGCTGTTGATGTCTTTTTCCTTGTTGACTGTCCAGGCATTGACCGACATTCCCCTGCTATGGGCCTTTTTGACCCACTCCGGATGGGCTTTCAGCATACCGTAGAGGTAATCCACCCCGTTTATGCCCTGGTTCGCATAAAGCTCCGGATCCTGATTGCCGATAAGGTCGGAAGAAAGGAACTGGTTAATGAACTCAGGGTGGTCTTTAGCTATGATGTCGCACATATGTTTGCTGAAGCTTATGAACAGCACACGGGATGGGTCGAAGAGCTTGTGGGCCTTCACTGCGGCGACGGTCTTTTCCACAAGTTTGTCCTCGCGGTCCGCACCGGGCTGCTTCTTGAGCTCGATTACCAGGATCGTGGTCTTGCTCTTTGCGGCCTGGACAAGATATTCGTCCAGGGTAGGACGGCGCTCCCCGTTGGGGAGGAGGTCATTGGCGAAATCCGCGAAATTGTGGGTAGCGATCTGCTTCCCGGCGATACTCGGATCGTGGTTCACGATAACCACATCGTCCGCAGTTATGTGGACGTCGCATTCGCTGCCCCATAACCCGGCGTCCTGTGCGGCTTTCAGGGAGGCGATGGAATTCTCGCTCATTCCCGCCTGCTCACACTTCCAGAAACCACGGTGGGCAACTATCGCAACCGCTCCTTTCTGGTCTATTACCGGGAACCCGTTTTGGGGATTATGGGATATTTTCTTTGCTGAAGAACATGCCGCTATGGCCAGCACGGCCGCGGCTACTGCCGAAAATCTGAAAAGATGCATGATAGTGTTCAGTTAGTTCTGCAAAAATACCAAAAAAGAATTATATTTGCGATACCACATTATGAAAAAGTACATTCTTGCATTGGATCAGGGAACCAGCAGTTCCCGCGCCATTATCTTTAACCATGAAGGCACTCCCTGCGCAGTAAGCCAGAAGGAATTCACCCAGTATTTCCCCCAGCCCGGCCTGGTGGAACACGACCCGGAAGAAATCTGGTCCAGCCAGTATTCCGTAATGACGGACGTCATCAGGCAGTCCGGCATTTCTACCGATGAAATAGCCGCAATAGGCATCACCAACCAGCGCGAGACCACTATTGTGTGGGACGCAGAAACCGGAAAGCCCATATACAACGCCATCGTATGGCAGGACAGGCGGACTTCCGAGTATTGCGACTCCCTGAAGGCCCTCGGCCTGGCCGCAAAAGTACAGGACAAGACCGGCCTGCTTATAGATGCTTATTTCAGCGGCACAAAGATACGATGGATACTCGAAAACGTGGAAGGAGCCAGGGACCTGGCACGCTCCGGCCGGCTCCGCTTCGGCACCGTTGACAGCTGGCTTATCTGGAAGCTCACCGAAGGCCGCGTACACTGCACGGATGTAAGCAATGCCTCCCGCACCATGCTGTTCAACATCCACACCCTCCGTTGGGACGAAGAACTGCTTTCCCTGCTCGGCATCCCCGCGACCATGATGCCGCAGGTACGTTCCTCCAGTGAGGTTTACGGCTCCTGCGAGCTTATCGGCGGAGTTCCGGTAGCAGGGGCGGCAGGAGACCAGCAGGCCGCACTGTTCGGACAGATGTGTACCGAAGCCGGCGAGGTGAAGAACACCTACGGCACCGGCTGTTTCCTGCTTATGAACAGCGGCTCCAAGGCCATCAAGTCGGAAAACAAGCTGCTTACCACCATTGCCTGGAAAATCGGAGACCGCATAGATTACGCCCTTGAGGGAAGCGTGTTCGTGGCCGGTTCCATAGTTCAGTGGCTGCGGGACGGACTCGGCATTGTAAAGAGCTCCGCCGAGATCGAAGCCCTGGCATCACAGGTACCGGACAGCGGAGGCGTCAGCCTCGTGCCTGCCCTAACCGGCCTGGGCGCCCCTTACTGGGACCCGTATGCCAAGGGCACTATTACCGGCATCACACGCGGCACTACGGCCGCCCACATCGCCCGGGCCGCGCTTGAGGGCATCGCCTTCGAGACCATGGACGTGGTAAATGCCATGCGGAAGGATGCAGGACTGGCCCTGCGTTCGCTGAAAGTAGATGGAGGGGCATCGCGCAACAACCTGATGATGCAGTTCCAGGCCGACATACTCGGCACCGAAGTGGTACGTCCCGTGGTCACTGAAACCACTGCCCTCGGAGCTGCATACCTGGCAGGTCTGGCCGTGGGCTTCTGGGGTTCCCTGGAAGAGCTCAAGAGCCAGTGGCAAGCGGCCAAGCTGTCGGCGTATCAGTGTGGAAAGAGAACCTTGTCGATTTCGTTGAGATTATGTTCTCTGCCGTCATGTTTCCGCTGATCAGAAGATCGAGTGCATTGCTCAAC
>JAFWPT010000454.1 GCA_017509375.1 Bacteroidales bacterium
AGTTACCCTCAAAGCGACCGGAGGCGAAGGACTCACCGGAGACCTGCTCGCCCTTGACTTCGATTCCAACGGCAATGCCTTTGTAGGCGCAGCCTGGGATACGTGGGATTACATTGAACTTGAGCCTGCAGACGGCGGCACCTTCGTGCCGGGACAAGCATATTATTTCATCACCATCCCAGTCACCATGGCCCAAGGCTTCTCGCTCATAATGGAAAGGAACGATGGTACCGTGCTTACACGCAATGTGGACAAATCGGTCACAGTCTCAAGAGCAGCCTTCCGTACGCTCATGGATGCCGACAATGGGCTTCCATGGATAACACCGAAGCTGTCCTATTCGCCTGATTCTGCTACTGTGAACGCCATGGGCGGTTCCTTCACGATTACAGTTAACACAATGGGCAGCTACCACGTAGACATCGCTGACGGCGCCTGGCTCTCTGCATTCGGAACCGAGGGCAATCCAAAGTTCGGATGTAAGCATTTCTTCAAAGTCGAACCTAACACCGGAGCGGAGCGCATGGCGGTAATAACTGTCTGCGACGATTCCAACTGTTATCCCGTCATAATCACCCAGAGAGCCGCAACAGGCATAAAGAGTATCGCACATCATTCTCTCGGTATGCGTTTCACCGCCACCTGGTGCGGATGGTGCCCTACTATGAACGAGTCTTTCGGGCTTGCGAAGGAGCAGCAGGGTGACAGATTTGAAATAGTCAACCTGCACACATCCAGCAGCGCTCTCGCGTTCAGCGGATCAGCACAGCTGGAGAGCAGGTATCAGGTGAGCGGTTTCCCCACAGGCATGGTTGACGGCAGAGTAAGCATCGCAAATTACACCAACACCAGCTACACCGCCTCACTCATCGGACAGGCAATCAATGAAACTGAACAGAATTATCCCACAATGTCGTCGATAGGCATCAGTTCTACCATGACGGGTAATTCTCTTAGCGTAAACGTGAATGTATACACCCGTGAGCCCGGTGATTACAAGCTTACAGTCCTGCTGCTCGAAAACGGCATAGTCAAATCGCAGAGCGACTTCGTAAACGGCACCCAGAGCAATTACGTCCACGACAACATCGCGCGCCTTTGCGTCAATGGCTCCATCTTGGGCAGTCAGTTCACAGTTACAGACTTCGATGCCACGCAAGACTTCAACTACAACGTCACCGTCCCGTCCGGATACAATTCCGATAATCTGCACATCCTGGCATACGTCCAGGTTCCTTTCGGCTTCCAGAAACCTATTCAGTCCGGCAACTAAGGAGATTGGTATATCGACAACTGCCGCAAGGCCGATATAGGCAAGAGCGTCGGAATAGAGGTTAAATAAGCATAATCTCCCTGCCAAAGTGCACCTGATGAACTGGGGCGGGGGTAAAAAAAACAAAGAAGGTGCCGGCTGGTTCGTCTGGCCGGCACCTTGTAATTTGAGCAGGATAAGGGAGTCGAACCCTCCTCCTTGGCTTGGGAAGCCAATGCACTACCGATGTGCTAATCCTGCTTGTGTGTGCAAAGATACAAAAAATTCGTATCTTCGCAAGATATAAGCATTATTTACCAGCTTCCCCGATGAACCAGATTTCAGATAACAGCCGCCGCATTGCCAGAAATACAGTTTACCTGTATATACGCATGCTGGTGATGATGGTCATCGGACTTGTGACGTACCGGGTAATCTTCCGGGCCCTGGGGGTCAGCGATTATGGCGTATATAGCGCCGTCGGCGGCGTGGTGACTATGTTTATGCTGGTGATGGGGACCGTAAATTCGGCAGTGATGCGTTATATCACTGTAGGTCTTGGAAAAGGGGATCCGGACAAGCTCAGGACCGTTTTCTGGACCAGCGTAGTCATAATGGCGGCCTTCTCCGCTCTGATTGTGCTGCTCACGGAAACCCTCGGATTATGGTATCTCCATAACAAGATGGTAATTCCGGACGGCCGTATGGGTGCGGCGGAAGTGGTGCTGCACAGTTCGGCCGCTATAATGATGATAAGTCTGTTGACCGTCCCTTACCAGTCCGTGATAACGGCCCACGAGCATATGAGCGCTTATGCTTACATAAGCATATGCGAGGCGGTTATCAAGCTCGCCATTGCCTTTCTTGTCGCTTCCTCCGGGGCGGATAAACTGGTAACGTACGCGCTGTGCCTCATGATTGCAAGTATTCTTGTCCGCGGCTCGTTTGTGCTGTACTGTTACAGGCATTTCGATGAGTCGCACGGCCCCGTACGCTATGACTTGTCGCTGGTTAAGGAAATGGGCGCCTATGCGGGGTGGAATTTTCTGGGTTCCGGCGCCCATATGCTTAACACCCAGGGTGTCAATCAGTTGATGAATATCTTTTTCGGGGTAGGGGTCAATGCGGCCAGGGGAGTGGCCGACAAGGTGGACCAAGTTGTGCGTCAGTTTGCCACCAATATAGCTTTCGCTTTGAATCCCCAGCTTACGAAATCATACGTTTCCGGTAATAAAGAGTATTCCTTTTCCTTGGTGTGCAAGGGCTCAAAATACTATTTCTGGGTGCTCTGGGTACTTATAATACCCTTTTTGACGGATGCGGAGACCATTCTCCGTCTGTGGATTGTGGACTATCCTCCTCAGGCTGCCATATTCACCCGGCTGGCCCTCCTCTGCTTTCTAATCGACTTTACCCCGGCGACACTGAATACACTGGAGCAGGCAAACGGACGCCTGCGCCGGTATTACTTGATAACCAGCGGTATAGCTGTATCGTGCTTCGTCTTCTCGCTGGTCGCCTATAAACTCGGAGCTCCATCCTGGAGCGCTTACGTCATCTATTTAGCGGTATATGTTCTCAAGGCAGCAGCCATGCTGCTTGTAGCCCATTGTGATACAGGCTTTCCTGTCAGGCTCTACCTGCGTACTGCGGTATTGCCCATGTTTGCCGTGATCGTGCCATCTTTATTGGCCGTATCGCCCCTGTATTTCTTTGCCCCTCAGGCATGGTGGCGTTTCATAGCGGCCGCTGTTGCCGGCGTAGTCTCTTCGGCGGCCGGAATATGGCTGTGCGGCCTCTCGGACGGCGAAAAGCAGTTCATTTTATCAAAAGTCAGACGCGGATGAAAACCAAACTGTTATATATCTTGGTCAGCAGCTGTTCGGATGTGTATCTGGAACAGGCATACGTGAGTGCGTTCAGTGCAGCAAGACATAATCCCGAGGCACAATTGGTGCTTTTGACAGACAAAGTCACCGCTGATGGATGGCTGGGGGAGAGTCCCCTCGGAGCGGCACTAAAGGCGCTTTTTGGCGAGATTATAGTAGCGGAGCTACCATCCGGTCTCTCGCCTATGCAACGTTCCCGTATCCTTAAGACAGGGATGCGCGGCTATGTAGAAGGAGACTTTTTGTTCATAGATGCCGACACGGTAGTGGCCCGTCCGCTGGCAGCGATTGATACATGGGAGGCTGACCTGGCGGCAGTGCCTGACTTGCACAGCACTTTCGCCGGCCATCCTCACAGGCAGGCCACCATCAATATGTGCAAAAAGCTGGATTACGACCCCTCCCATGATGATTTTTACTACAATTCAGGGGTGATGCTGGTCCGGGATACTCCTGCCAACCATGAGTTCTTCCGGCAATGGCAGCAGAATTATCTTTCAGGCTACAATAACGGCATCAAGCCGGAT